>CAVKLO010000001.1:0-3728 GCA_963656985.1 Bulleidia sp.
GTTTGCTCTCGGGAAAGTGGAAAACGGGCAAGTGTCTCTGAATTTTGAGGAGGTGTCAACTAAATACAGACTATGGTTGGAACAACTTTCCTATCTATGTCACAAATGTGCACGCAAGGATACCTGCAATCAATGCATATTTCAAATTGACGGATTCCCAGATAAAACTACCTGCGAAGGTTTTATTACATACAAACAATACGGGCAATTACGGCAGCGGTATTTTTCCATTCTGGGTAAACAACCGGAAATATATCGCAGAATCTTTGACGAAGTTATTCTTTTGTAAGAGTATGGAATGGTTGAGACTACACAACAACACTTTTGTCTGGAAGAATTGCGAAACGGCTTTGTTATACAATTCCGACACGGGCAATCATATGTTATGGAGCATAGACTCCCCGGAAATAGAGGATTTCTTTTGCACTGCGGCCAATCCTTATACTTTAGGCTGCATCCGGGTGGACGATGCAACATCGTCCAAGGCTAAAGTGCAGATTGCACACGAAATAGCAGCTCACAAATTAGGCATGATCATCCCCTCTGATGAACCTCCTGTAACGTATCCACCCGTTCTTAATCTACAGTGTGACCCCTTTAGGGTGTCAAGAAATGACAATGTTACAGAAGCACTGTACTGGAATACCTACCTTAAAAGCGTAACTTTTTTTTTGACCGGCAGCTTACGCGACAACGATATCGCTAAACAGGAGCTATACCCCTTAGAGGGCAACGCATCAGTGCCTTTAGATTCTGCTTTGCGCTTCATTGATGAATGCATCAAAATCGGGGTAGAATCCATTTCCTTCTACATAACACCGGGTCATTATCCGTATGAAGCACAGCTTTGGGAAGCTCTTCAGGTTACTCCAATCAGGAAGAACCTGTTTGTGAGGGCAAACGACTTTACGGCAGATGACCTGCACCGATTATGCTTCTTCGATGAAATCACACTACTCTACTACAAGGATTACGACACCCACCAGATTACGCCGCGAAGCAGTCATCCAATCATCAAAAAAAGATTCTTTATAGAAAACGAAAACGATTACTATACATGTTCCGCGAACAATCCGGAGAGACCGAACATCCCCATCTCCCCGATTTTTACGGGAAGCAATACACATTTCTTTTATAATAACGTTTTGCTTTCTCATTCAGAAATACTGGGACAAAAACTTGACAAACGAATTATTTTTGCAAGGCAAAGAGCTAACCTGAATCACTTCGGTTTTTTGAGCATTTTGCCTGACGGACACGTGTATTCCAATTTGTTTGAACAGCCTATAGGAAGTGTCGAAGATCATATTCAGACAATCATTGCCAAGGAGATGAATTCGAATAAGGGGTGGTTAGAGACGAGGGACGGGATACCTTGCCGCAACTGCTTATGTAGATGGCTATGCCCATCGCCGACAGCATATGAGAGACTGATGGGACATCCTGCTTGTCTCGAAGGAACGATAATCACAGCCACGCGACATTGATATGAAAAGTTATCTTCGATTCCTGTCCAAGAATAAATTATATATAGCCGTAGAAGTCATAGGCACCAGTATCGCCTTCGCGTTTGCCATCCCATTACTGTCCTTTCTGGGAGACAAACGCTCTATCGACCGCGGCCATAATTATAAGAACATTTATGCCGTCTGCCCCATCGGCACTTTTGAAACCACAGCAGGACTCGGACCCGCAATATCAGAGACCGTTCCGGAGGTGGAACAATATGCCCAAGTTTATGCGTGTCCCGACAATGTGGTTTCATTCGACGGGGTTCATTTACAGGCATCCTGTCTGGCTGCCAGCACCGGCTTATTTGACCTTTTTGACATCCGCCTTCACGGAGGGATGTCGTCATCTCTGGCTGACAGTCATAATGTGCTGATATCCGAGAGTTTCGCATCCAAACTCGGGTTGAATCCGATTGGGAAATCATTTGTCCTCGCTAAAGAAGAATATAGTATAGTCGGGATTTTTGATGACTTTCACAATTCTCTATTACCAGTAACAGATATCATAGTCAGCATCAACTCGCCGGTGATGGACAAACAATGGAAACAGCCCGAGACCTATTGGAGTGATATCTACACTCTGGTACAAGTCTCACGTGGGACAAAAAAGAAAGATCTGTCCGAGCAATGCAGAAAAGTGTGTGAAGAGTATTATTCCGCATATTATTCGCAGTATCCGGACAACAAACGGAGCATCAGAATAATACGTTATGACAAGATTTCTTCGAACTACAACAATCGGGATCTGACACGAACCTGGGGCCTATCGCTTTGGGCTGTTGAATTCTTCAGCGTGATATTGCTTGTCTTCGCAGTCCTGAATTATGTCAATTTGACGGTCGCACTTTCACTGAAGCGCGGCAAAGAATGGTCTATGAAAAAACTATTAGGTCTTTCCGGCATAGGAGTAGCCGTGTCCTTATTCGCGGAAACGTTCAGTATAACGGTATTCTGTTTTTTTTCAGCATACGCCCTCTCGTGCATAATTGTCCCATATTTCAATGATTTCTTTCTGGCGACCAACACGTTCATAGAATTGAATTCATCTATTACGCTTGAGAAATGCCTTGTTTTTTTTATTTTCATCGTCACACTGTCTGCAATAGCCGCGATAATTCCTGCGTGGGTCTGCCGCAGATACTCTCCGGCAGACGTTGTAAGCGGGAAATACCGCACGGCTGTTAAAGGAGGCACAAGCAACTTCCTTATAGGGATACAGTGCTTTCTGACTATCATACTTCTCTCCGTATCCACCTTATTGTTCTCTCAGTATAAAATGATGACCGGCAGGCCACGTGGACAGGTGGACGACAATGTTTTTGTAATTTCCGGCGATTATACCGCAGAGTCTCTGACTATTGCCGCAGATGTCTTGCGTACTCTTCCCTTTGTTCGTCAAGTAGGGAGATCAAATGACAACCCCGGCGACGGGAAATATGCCTATGGGGCAATAAAATCTCCGGATGGCACAATTACTCCCCTATATGTCTTGAAGTGTGACAGCGAGGCCTTCGGGGCTTTTGGCTTCAAAGCCGGAAATGCGGAAGGGGTTTCCACTGGACTATACCTTTCTGATAAAGCCCTCTCTCGTCTTTCCATACATAGTACCGAGCTGGATTATGGCCTTCTGGACGGCCGCCCCATAGCGGATGTCGTGGGGGTGATTTCCGATTTTGTAATGAACCTCGAAAATGACTTCTGTTCAGCTGTAGAGGTCACGGAGTCTGCTGACTTCAACCGCCTTATAATTAATACACTCCATAGGGATGATGATTACTCGGCAATTCTTTTGAAGTCTTTCGAGGATGCCCTGCTTCGAACAAATGCCACCTACTCCGTCCCCTCCGATTACGGATATCTGGAACACTTTCATCAAAAAAGCATAAAGCAGACAGAGTCGATATTGTCAATGCTGGCCATTTACACTTTCTTCTCACTCATATTGGGTATCCTCGGGATTGTCGCGATGAGCACATATTATGTTTCCCTGCATCAGCGGGACAGTGCCCTCAGAAAGGTCTATGGGTCTTCGACAAATGAAGAAATCTGCTTGAATATGGGCAGATATCTTAAAACTGTGCTGATTGCAGGCATCTTCGGAATAATCTCAAGCGTGCTGATAAACCGGATTGTCCTCCAAAGCTATAACTATCGTATATCTTCTACATTCTGGATTTATTTGCTGGTAGTGGTTTTCATAACAGGTATTTCCAGCAT
>CAVKLO010000001.1:3738-10267 GCA_963656985.1 Bulleidia sp.
CAGCATCTCTGTTTACCTTCAGATATCGAGAATTGTCTCAAAGAATCCCGTTTTGTTCTTGAAAGCCGAATAGGCCGAAAAGGCGGATTTGTCTCTCTGTGGACAAGGCTGTGGTGATACCATATAAGGCCTGTAAGATTAATGTTGGCGTTTTTTGGATAGAAACGTTTTATTCCCTATCTTTACCGCAGTCCTAAACACACAGATTACCATGAAACACATTCTGACAGCACTCTGGACCCTTTGCTGCTTTGCAGTGGGACTGCACGCACAGAATAATTCTGACAAGCCGGTTCTCTTCGAGATTGTCGCACAGGGTGACATCAGCACACCCATATACCGCAGCACTTTAGAGTAAAACTACAATTCAGTTTTTCCCAGACAGATGAAATACCCCGTTTACTACCAGCTGGACTCAATGGATTGCGGCCCCACCTGTCTCAAGATGGTGGCCAAGTTTTATGGCAAGAGCTACAGTCTGCCGACCCTGCGTGACAAATGTCATATCACGAGGGAGGGGGTATCTATGCTCGGGATAAGCGATGCCGCTGAATCCATCGGCTTCAGAACTGCCGGGGTAAAATTGACCTGGAGCCAGATGCGGGAAGAGATGCCGCTTCCGTGCATTGTCCACTGGAACCAGAAACACTTCGTCGTGGTTTACGAGATAGACAGGAAAGGGAAAGTGGCTGTGGCCGACCCCGCGTCCGGCCTGCTGAAGTACAGTCCTTCAGACTTTCTGAAATGCTGGCAGCAATCAGAGAACAACGAATATGGCCTGGCTCTTATGATAGAGCCGACTCCGGCGTTCTACCGGGAACGGGGCGAAGAAGAGCGGAATTACGGCTTCCGGTACATCCTCCAATACCTCCGCCCTTATCAGTCCCACATCGCTCAAATCCTGCTGGCTATGCTTACTGCCAGCGTAATAAGCCTGCTGCTCCCATTCATCACCCAGTCGGTAGTAGACACCGGAATCAGTTCCGGCAACCTATCTTTCGTTGTAACACTTCTTGTAGCACAGCTGATGCTCACTTTGGGCGGTATGGCCAATAATCTAATCCGCAGTTGGCTGATGCTGCATACGACTTCTCGCGTGAGCATCGTCCTCATCTCAGATTTTCTCTGCAAGCTGATGAGGCTTCCCATATCTTTCTTCGACAGTAAGAAAGTAGGTGATATTATGCAGCGTATCGGCGATTACAACCGTATCCAGTCTTTCCTGACCGGTTCATTGCTGAGTATGGCGGCGGCAGCGGTCTCACTGCTGATTTACAGCATCATTATGGCAGGGTACAATGTTCTGGTTTTCGTCATCTTCTTTATGGGTTCATCTCTGTATGCCGGCTGGATTCTGCTCTTTATGAGACGGCGCAGGAAATTGGACTATATGCGTTTCCAGCAGGCATCCGCAAATCAATCCAACATTGTGCAGATAATCAGCGGAATGCAGGATATCAAGCTGAACGGCTGCGAAAGACAGAAGCGCTGGGATTGGGAGAACATTCAGGCGAAACTGTTCAAGGTGAGCGTCAAAAGTCTCTCTTTGGGACAGGTGCAGGAGGTGGGAAGCACATTCATCGACCAGACTAAAAACATCCTCATTTCTTTCATCGCGGCTAAATCGGTCATTGACGGGAATATGACTCTCGGAATGATGATGGCGCTGCAATATATAATGGGACAGATAAATGCCCCGATAGCACAGTTCATCGGCTTTGCGCAGTCAGCGCAGGATGCGTCCATTTCACTGGACCGTCTTGGGGAAATCCACAGGATGAAGGACGAAGAACCGGAAGACGAGCCCAAAATCAGGGAAATTCCCGAAAGCGCCGATATCGTTTTCAGAAACGTCGATTTCCAATACGACGGGCCACATTCGGAA
Source organism: Bulleidia sp. (assembly GCA_963656985.1). Taxonomy (GTDB): domain Bacteria; phylum Bacteroidota; class Bacteroidia; order Bacteroidales; family UBA932; genus Cryptobacteroides. The sequence goes on from CAVKLO010000001.1 coordinate 5,624, forward strand.
AGAGTGCTTGACGGAGTTTCGCTGACGATTCCCTTCGGAAAGGTTACTGCCATAGTCGGTGTTTCCGGAAGCGGCAAGACAACTCTGTTGAAGATGATGCTGGGGTTCTATCGGCCGACTTCCGGCGAGATTCTTCTCGGCAGGACTCCGCTCGGAAACTACAGCGAAAACTGCTGGAGAAAAGAATGCGGCAGCGTGATGCAGGAGGGCTATATCTTCTCCGATTCTATTACCGGGAACATTGCGGTTTCCGATGAGTATCCGGATATGGAGCGGGTGCGGGCTGCTGCGGACGTATCAAATATAAGGGAGTGGATTGAAGGGCTTCCCCTTGGTTACAATACAATTATAGGTGCTGAAGGGCAAGGATTGAGTACCGGACAGAAACAAAGGGTGCTCATCGCGAGAGCGGCATATAAGAATGCCCATTATCTTTTTCTGGACGAGGCGACTAATTCGTTGGATGCCAATAACGAGCGTAGGATAATGGACAGTCTGGACCGTTTCTTCCACGGGAAGACCGTGGTAATCGTAGCGCATCGTCTCAGCACGGTGAAGAACGCCGACACGATAGTCGTTCTGGACCGCGGACGTATCGCAGAACGGGGCACACATAGCGAGTTGACGGCACTGCGGGGCAAATACTATGAACTGGTCAAGAATCAACTTGAACTGGGGCAATGATACAGAAGCATATGCGAAAACAGGATTCTTATAGCGAACCGGTTCAGGAGATAATGGGGACCATCCCCTCCTGGACGGTAAGATGGGGCGTTACCGTCATCGCTGCGGTATTCGCCATAATCTCCATAGGGTGCTGCATCGTCAAGTACCCGCAGACGATTTCGGGGGGCATCTCCATAATAAGCACGAATCCTCCCGCAAGACTGGAAGCCAGATATTCGGGCATCATCGACACCATAGCCGTAAGCAATGGGAATCACGTAAAGCAGGGAGACTTGATCGCTCTTCTGAAGACCCCGGCAGTCTTCGGAGACGTAATGAGCATAAAATCATTTGCAGAAAAGGCAGCCGATAATGGTTCCTGGCCGGAACTCGCATACAGTCCATTATTCGAGACCCCTCTCGAACTCGGTACTCTTCAAGACAAATGGACCGGACTTCGCAGTCTGGCCAAGGAGTATCAACTATATCACAATCTGGACCAGATAGGAAAGAAGCGATCATTTCTTTCTCGACAGCTTGCAGCAAACAACGAGCATTATGAAGCTTTGCTCCTGCAACGGGACTTAATCGAAAGGGACACGGAACTTCAGCGGCTGGCTATGAGAAGAGACAGTGCCCTCTGGGAGAAAGGGCTGACTGCGCAGGCAGAATATGAAGCAAGCCAGCAGATTTATATTGCCAAGCTTAACAGCCTCGTATCAGCCGATGCCGGTCTGAAAGCGGCGAAATTGAACACATTGTCTCTTGAGCAGGGGCTGACTGAACTGGAGATTCAGCGACAGGCAGAGGAGGACGCATTTCACCTTGATTGGTCACGGTCAATCTCGGAATTGCTTGCGCAAATCGCAAACTGGGCAGAGACCTACGCAATTATCGCCCCCTTTGACGGTGTGGTGTCGCTACAGGATTTCTGGGGTGTGGGACAGCACGTAACAGTCGGGGACATTCTGGCAAGCGTTGTTCCGGATGCCGAAGATGAGGTGGAGGGAAGAATGATGGTGAGTTCTGACGGCTTTGGGAAAATAGGTCTTGGGCAGTCGGTGAATGTGCGTCTGAACGGTTTTCCCTACATCGAATACGGGATTCTGAAAGGGGTAGTCACGAAAGTTTCTCGAGTGCCCGAGAAAATGCAAGACGGCACGGTGGCCTACAACGTGGAAGTCACATTCCCGGACGGACTGGTAAGCACATATCGTAAGACTTTCCCGTTCATCCAGAATATGGACGGGGAAGCAGAGATCGTCACCCGAAACCAACGCCTCATCGAGCATTTCATCGACCCTATAATCTCATTGTACAGAAACCATTGATATCGGACATTATGAAAATTCTTATTCGTCTTATCCTCCTCGCGCAGATGATGCTTGCCGGCATCGCATTATCAGCCCAGGAGAAAGCCGAAGAGGCACAGTACTTCGGATACTATTCGTCAAAGCCGGAATATATTCTGGAACCTGCTGCGTATGCTGTCCATTACAGGCGGACGCAGCTTGTCGTGAACAACCGGACCGGAAGCCGGGAAAGTATAATGGACACGCTGACTCTTGCCATCGGTCAGAGCCGGTCTGTTTATTATTGCACTGCATACGATACCCGATTCTCGCTCTGGGGCCGCCAGAACGTGAAAAAGACCCGTCAGGCCACTAAGCCCGTCTCGCTGCAGACCGTCCCTCTGGCATCTGTCCTCGATAAGAAGAACGCCTCAAGTGATTATGTCGAGGGCAATTTCGGCGAACCGGTGCTTATTTATAAAGACCGTCATAAAAACAGAATCACTGCCATCCTATACTCTCCCGACAACATTCTCGCCGAGCAGTCCTCTTCATTTGCGTGGAGACTTGAAGAAAAACAGGATACAATTCTTGGTTTTCCCTGTAGATATGCGGAAGTCCATTATGCGGGAAGGGACTACACCGTCCGGTATGCTCCGGACATTCCGATTCCCGACGGCCCTTGGAAATTCTGCGGTCTGCCGGGGTTGATTCTTAAAGCGGAAGATGGCGAAGGGCTGTTCCTTTACGAGGCTATCGGACTGGAAATGCTTGACGATGCATACATAACGATGGATGACGATTGCGAAAAGGTATCTGTTCCCTACTTTAATCAGGTAGCCGGTAACGCGAGGAGCATCCGGAAAGGGTCCTTCCTCTTCGAAGGCGAGCTGTTCTTTACGGTGGACCGGCCTTATTCTTACACGGAAGCGGAGCTTGGGGAGGAATAACATATGAGGAAAAACGCCTTTTGCTCTATCCTTATGTCTATCTGCGTATCGGCTGCAACCGCACAGGAAGCGAATCTGAAAGGAGCCGTGATTCTTGCGGAAGCCGATACGCCGGTGGCAGGAGTAGTGGTCTCTGTCCAGAGGGGGAATGGGGATAAGGTGCTCGCTTATGGGATGACTGATGAGAACGGGCATTTCTCCATATCGCTGTCCGGTGCCCGCGACAGTCTTTTCCTCACGGCCAGCTCTATGATGACGGAAACAGCGATGGTTCCCGTCACCTCTCCGGAGAAAAACATCATCATCCGGGTAAGAGAAAAGAAGCTTGCTTTACGTGAATCCATAATCCAAGCTCCCAAGGTTACTATGCGCGGAGACACGCTGAACTACAATGTCTCAAGTTACAGCAAATCCGAGGACCGGAACATCGGCGAAGTCCTGAAAAGAATTCCGGGCATAAAAGTGACATCTGACGGGGAGATTTTCTATCAGAATCTGCAAATCAGCAAATTGTACGTGGAGGGACTCGATCTTCTGCAGGGACGGTATGGGCTTGCCACCGGAAACATCGATCCATCGATGGTATCCACCATTCAAGTTCTGGAAAACCATCAACCTATCAGAGTACTCGAGGATACAGAGATTCCGGCTCAGGCCGCCATTAACCTGAAGCTGAAGCAATCCGCCCTCGGAGCTTTTTTTCTTACTGCGCAGGCAGGACTGGGGTTCAGCCCTTTTCTTTACAGCAACGAGCTGCTGGGTATGCGATTCACCCGATCCCAACAGAATCTGCTTATGTACAAAAATGACAATACCGGACGTGACATAGCCACGCAAATGACATCCTTTTACGGAACGTCCTCTTCGCGCCAGTTATCTTTCTTTTCTCCGGAAGTGCTGGCATTTCCCTCCATCGGCAGACAGCACTATCTTTTCAACAAGGCGCGCCTGTTTTCCGCCAATGACCTGCGGCTGCTGAAAAATGGCCTCACTCTTACCGGAAACTTGAATTATCTTATGGACGAGCAGAAAAAAACAGGCAGCTATCGCCAGATAGTCATAGATCCGCTCGGTGAAGATATTCTGGTGGCGGAAGACCTCTCATCCTCGCTTCTGAAACGCGAACTTGCCGGCACTATGACCGTGGAGAGGAATGAACGCGACCGGTATCTGACAAACCGGACGGACGCTAACGTCGTCTGGAACCGCCAGGACTGTACGATAGCGGCGGACAGCCCTCTGACCCAGAGGGCAAAGCTTCCGTCTATAAGCATTGAAAACCGGTTCTCCTATAAGACCGCAAGAGGCCGGTGGTCATCACATCTGGTATATTCTTATCAGGACGATGCACTCAAGGTTTCACCTGTAATGCTCTGGAGCCCGGGGAATCTGAACGGAACAGCCACCCAGCAGGTCAGATACGGGCAATTTGATGCGGACATCCGCTACTACGGAAATATCCGTCTGTCCAGACATCTTTCATTGGAGCCGGATGTACGTCCATTTGTGAAACGGAAGTCCCTGTCCTCCCTGCTGCTGTCCGGAGAAGAAGGGACTATGGTTACGGCAGACAGTCTGTCAAATAGTCTGACGCGGACTGAACTGGGAGTTCACCTCGGCGGTGGACTCCGATACAGAAGGCGTTCGCTTACAGCGCACATCAACGCCTCGGGACAGCTGCTGTACGTCGTGAGAAACGATAGAAACCTCTCCAGACAATACGGTCAGCATTATCT
>CAVKLO010000001.1:10277-29022 GCA_963656985.1 Bulleidia sp.
CCGTCAGCATATGCGGAATACAAAAGGCGGAAGTTTACGTATCGGCTGGATGTCTCTTACCGCCAGAGCATATCGGACATCCGGAATGACCTGACCGGATACCTGATGTCTTCCTACCGTTTGTTTTCCAGAACGGATGGCCAAACTCCCCGCAGTGGGCGTTTAAGCGCCAATGTCGGCATCCATTACAAGGATGTCGGCTCATCCTTTTTCAGCTCGCTTATGGTGGGATATGCCGTGACTCATAGGAATACGCTCACAAATCTCATTTATGACGGCATCGTCTGCAGATCCACCGAAATCGCATATGGGAACCTGTCCGGAAACCGATGGCTAAGCGTAGAAACGGGGACGGATATCCGCCCCATCGCCAGCACTCTGAAGCTGGACGCAAAGATCTCGCGCGGTAATTCCGTGATTCTGTATCAGGGAAGGACGGTAGATTATGTGATGGATGCGCTGATGTTCTCCCCATCGTGGTTCACATTCATCGCTTCTTATGCATCCATTTCATACGAAGCAGGCTATCGCTTGGGGAGAAGCGCTGTTTCCGGACAGAAAAACCGACTCCTGCACGATTTCCGGCAGTCGGCGGAACTGACCGTCTCTCCTTTCAGAAACTCTTCAGTAAAAGTGTCCTGTAACCATTACTATAACAGCGGACTGCCGTCCGGAAACTCCCACTATTTCGCCCGGGCGAGCCTCAGTTACAGATACAAGAAGGCCGAATGGATTCTGGACTTGTCCAATATACTGAACACCAAGGAGATGGTCTCCTACTATTACGATGATATGAGCAGTTGTTGTTCCCGATATGCCTTGAGGCCTATGGAAGTTCTTCTGAGATTAAGAGTCACTCTTCTGTAAACAGATACTGTCAAGACAGGGTTTTTGAGTTCACTGATTTACCTATTTTCGCACAATGGTTGTTATCGGAATCATTTCGTCATCTATAATCAGGGCGGTAAGATCGGCCGCCCTCGTATTTATGGCCCTCGGGGCGGCGGCGTGTACTGACCGTCTTTCCGCAGAAAGACTGAATCTTGCGGAAAGCGTCTTGGAAGAGCATCCGGACAGCGCACTTGCACTTATCGAATCCGGCACCTATGACACGATGCTCACAGACCACCTGCTTTCCGATACTGTCGGTCAGGCCCTGCAAAGCCATTACTCGTCAGTGGCCGATAATAATGAACGTGAAGCACAACTCCTCAGGCTGCAACTGCTCCTTGTCGCTCTGGGCTTGAGTCTGATTTTCATTCTGGTGCTCTGGACGATGTCTCACATAAGACATAAGCGGGAGAGAGAATATGACGAGATTCTGAATTATTACAGAGTCGCTAATGAAGCCCTTGAAGCATCGAACGAGGGGATGCGGGAACAGATCGACAATTTGAAGCAAGGCAACGATGAACTTGAGAAGAAGCTGGGAATGTTGAGGAACTCATTCGTGGCCCTCTATAAAGAAAAGTTCTTTATTGTCGGACAGCTTAGCAGCGTCTATATGACCTCCAGCAAGCACCCGGACAGGAAGGATATCATCTTCAGGAGAGTGGAGCATCTCATCGCGTACATATGCGCAGAAGAGAAAATGCATACGCATTTCGAGAATCTGATTAATGATGATCTGGACGGTATCGTGATGCGCCTCAAGGAAGATCTGGGTGATGTCGACTGGCAGTACAGCCGTTTCATCTGCTACTGCATTGCGGGATTCGCACCGGAAATGATAGGTTCGATACTGGGAATGTCCGTCTCAAACGTTTACACTAAAAGGTCACGGCTCAGAGAAAGAATAAAAGGCCTTGACTCCCCGTATAAGGAAGAATACCTCAGGATGATATAGTCTTCACCGGAATGTCCTGTCTTACTCGAGCATTCCGAGGTAGTGCACTTATGGAAGAAATGAAGAGTGCCGTCAGGCCATCTTCCAGTCCTGTATGATGCGTGTTTCGGAGGAGAAGTTGATGCCGAGCTTAATTATCTGCTTCCCGGATGCGAGGAAGGGCTTGTCATAGCCTTTCTCCTCTATCTGGCGCAGTGCGGTTTCCGGTGACTGGTCGCGTTTCAGCTCTATGATATAGACGAATCTGTCGGTGTCGATGACTATGTCTATCCGTCCGCTTGCGGTATGGTACTCGGTCTTGACGTACAGCCCCATCATCCGGAACATCACGAACATCGTGTTCTGGAAATAGAGTTCGAGGTCTCCCTGTATCTCGTAGTCGTTACCGGCGAGGAATGCGGTGAAGCGGTTCATAAAATCGTCCGTCCGTCCGCTGCGCAGGGCGCGCACGAAGTGCGCCACGGAGAACTCACCTGCGTTCAGGGCCGGCGTGAAAAGCTGGTTCAAGGACCCCAGAAAGCCCCTTTCGACCTCCTCGTTAGGATAGTCGAGGCAGTATGTCCGGAACTCCGGGTCGTACCTTTTTATCGTCAGATATCCGCTCTGGTACATAAGCGTTATGGGCTTGGGGTCGGCATAGCTGGTGCCGTTCAGCTCTTCCAGCGTGACCTCATTTCCGGAGATGCCCTCGAGCCTGTAGTTTCCGTCTTTCAGATACTTGACGAGGAAGGACGGCGTGCCGGTCTCGAACCAGTAGTCGCTGAATTTCATCTTGTCGAATGTATTCAGGAGGCTGAACGGATTGTAGATACCGACGGTGTCCTCGCAGAAATGATAGCCGTCGTACATCTGCGCGAGCCTGTCATAGCATCCCTCCTTCGTGAGTGTAAAAAGCAAATTTATTTTCCCCAATTTCGGAAAAAAGAGTTTCCCCATTTATCGGAAGCGTGACTGGACGGCTGATGCCGTTTTTCGTTCCCGGATGCTCCCCACTTGAGTCGCCTGCGACGCAATATCCTGTCTTTCGACCTCTCGTATAAGTGAAAGATATGGCTTATATTTGCCGCTGTACGGCTGAAGCAGAAGGGGCAACGCAGGGGTGCGACCCTGGTGGAATAAGCCGTATGACACCGACAGTATGTCTTTTTTCAAGGCCCTGGGCATCGAGTTGCCCTCGGCCTTTTCCAATTGAGCATACTGGAGGAGTCTGATGCCTGCAAACCCCGGGGTTATAGGGGCGGAGCCCCTGGTCGCCGCATTCGGATACATTCTTCCGTTGTTCTGTTTGAAAACGGGGGCGGCGGACAGAGCCGCCGGCCACCCGTTAAGGTAAGGTTATCTCGCTCTTTGCTAGTTACTTGTCTTTCAAGAACCCGGACCGGTTGTCCATACGGTAGCTGGAGCCATCGAGCTTGATGACGTCGCAGTGGAACAGGAGCCGGTCCAGTATGGCAGAGGTAAGGGCCTCGTCACCAAAGATTCCCACCCACTCGGTCGGTGCCTTGTTGGTGGTGATGATGACGGAGGTCTTTTCATGGAGGGCGTTGATGAGATTGAAGAAGGCCACTGCCTCCTCGCGCTTGAGCGGCATCAGCGTGATCTCGTCAATGCAAAGCAGGCTGCAGCGCAGGATACGGTTGTAGGCGGACATTGACTTAGGAAGCGTATCCTTTGTGCGAAGGGTGCGGACCAGTTCCTCCATAGTGCAGAATATGGCATTCCTGCGGTGCATCACGGCATCGTAGATGAGGCCGGAAGCGATGAATGTCTTGCCGGTCCCCGCAGGCCCCATCAGGATGAGGTTGTAAGCCTAGTCCACCCAGAGCAGTTCCCGGAGCTGGGCCAGCTTGTGCTTGCTCATCCCCGAGCCGTGGGTGAAGTCGAACCTGTCCAGGTCGCAGTTGCGGGGAAGATGCGCCCGCCTGATGCGGCGCAGGACCTCCCTCTCCCTGCGGGTGTCCACCTCGGCCTTGAACATGGACTTGCTGAAGTCAAGATAGGTGGGGCTGTCCACCTGGGCCCGGTGCAGGATCTCGGGGAGATGTGCGTGAAGGTGGCTCAGCTGCAGGACCCTTGCATATTCCAGCAGCTCATTGATACTTGATTCGGTCTGCATGGTCAGAGGGGCAAGTCGTTGTCTTCAAAGTACCTTCCATAGTCGGATATGTCGCGCTTTGCGGGAGTCACATCGCTGACACTCAAGCCTCCGGGGAGAATGATGTTGTCCTGCGGAGGATCTTCGCCGCCCGTGCTCCAGCCGTCTATGTAGTCCCGGAGTTCATTCGGGTTGACGACCGGGGTCTCCTGCGCCGCCTGGATGACGTTCTCGATCATCACGGGACAGTCCTTGATCTTGTTCAGCTCGTGTAGGATGCCCATGACGGCCTTGCGGTAGTATCTGGGGCCGGCATTGTAGATGCGCTCCAGATAGCGGTCCGTGCAGTGCTGGTCACCATACTCCATCAGGAGGGCCCGGAGCTCCTGTTCGGCCCTCAGAAGGGTCTTGGACGGCTCACGCTTGCGGTGTTCGGGGTCGGTACGGACTACGCCCTTTCTGTCCGTGATGATGTCGTGGCAAGCAATGAGCGTGCAGGTGTCCTCGCCGTACACCTCTATCTGCTGCTCAGCATCGTTCACCACCACCAGCACGCGGCTGCCCTTGCGCTTGTACGTGCCCAGCGGCACGGAGTAGGTGTTGCCTTTGTAGGAGATGGTGTTGTCCTGCTTCACGATGTATGAGCGGGCATACATCGCCGGGCCTTCAACCTTGGCCGTATACGGCTTGAGGTGCTCCCTCTCGACGGCGAACTCGACGGACGGCACGAAGCGGTACACGCTGTGGCGGTTCTGGTTTCCGGTTCGCTCCAGCCATCCCACGAACTCGTCGTTCAACACCTCGTCACTGACATAAGTCCGACCGGACAGGAAGTTGTGCTTGACGTAGCGGACATAGACCTCCGCCAGCCCCTTGGACTGCGGGTCGTAGGCCATCATGAACTTGGGCTCGAAGCCAACCTCCAGCACGTAGCTCTCAAGCGCGGCCGTCAGGCGATACTTGCCGTAGTTCTCGTCCACCAGGAACGTGACGTCCTGGTCATAGACCACTTCCTCCGGCACGCCGCCAAAGTAGCGGAACGCCATATGGTGCGCATAGACGGCTGTTTCCGCAGTGAACGGGAAGGTCTGGAACCAGGCGAACTTGTAGCAGGAGCGGCGCAGTACCATCAACATGAAGTACACCTTGGTGCGGCCGTGACGGGTGTTCTCAAGAAACATCTCGCCGAAGTCCACCTGCGCCTGCTTGCCGTAGGCCATCTGCTCCACCCTGGCGAACTCCCGCAGGGACTCGTGCCCGACGGGGATGTCCTCTTCCTTGCGGACACGCTGCACAAAGGAATAGACGGTCCTCGGAGTCACGTCCGGAAAGGACGGATAATGTTCAAGCAGGCGGTCATGCACCTGCGGTGAAGAGAGCATCGGCTTCTCTTTCAGGAGGTCGGCGACGAAGTCGCGGTAGGGCTCCAGCTTGCAGAGCCTGCGCTTTACCTCGCGCTCCACCAGGACGCCAATCTGCTCCTGGCTCATGTCACGGTACCTGCGAACCGTCTTTCTGTCAATGCCAAGGATGCGAGAAATTTGAGCAACCGTTAGCTTTTCAGAATGCAAAGTCTTAACTTTGTCCCAGAGTTGAACCATAATAATTGTTCGATTCATTTTCAGAGTGTGTTTTAGTATGAGATAACCTTTTCATTCTACTAAAGTACACTCTTTCGGTTAAACTTTTACTGATACCAGAACTGGGGAATCACGTTTCCGAAAAAAGGGAATCGTATTTCCGATTTCCGGGGAGTCTCATTTTTCCGATATCTGGGGAACAAAGTTACCGATTACACTATCAGGATGACGACCTGACGGCCGGTCTGTCTGAAAGCCGCGTCGACAATGGACTTCAGACGTGAATCACAAGCCTGGCTCACGACATCCACGTTCCAGTCACTTTCCATCTGAAGAAGCTGTATGTTAAGGATATCATCAAGGGAGTCCGGGCTGGAATAGGCTTTTCCTCCTAAGTCCAGATGCAGCACGGGATACTCTGTCCAGTCCTTCTCGAGCGATTCGATCGCCAGTCCGGCGAAGAGTTCCTTCTTTCCTCTGAAATACGCCTCCATAGTGGACACGAGGAGGCTCTTGCCGAATCTTCTCGGGCGGCTCAGGAAGTAATACTTCCCGGTGCTGGCGAGACGGTGAATCCGTGCAGTCTTGTCCACATAGACATATCCGTCTTTACGGATATTTTCGAAGGTCTGAATTCCGATCGGGTACAACATACGGTTAATCATTTTTCACTCCAGGCACAAATCTACAAAAAAAAGACGAGAGTATCTATCTTTGCATCCGGAACAGACAGACAGAGATATGCAGGCAAAGTTCACCCGCTATTATCATCCCGTTTCATTTTTGCAGCCGAGAGGCGAGAGGTCGGCAGAAAATGTGTAACTTTGCAGGATTCAAGGAAATTCCCTGAATTCATAAAGAAAACGATAACAGATATGGACAGAAAAGTTCTTCTTATGATTCTCGACGGCTGGGGTGAAGGCAGACACGACCGTTCGAACGCCATCTACACCCAGGGTCAGCCTTTCATCGACTCCCTGCGAGCCAAATATCCTTTCAGCCACCTGCAGGCCTGCGGCGAATACGTCGGACTTCCCGACGGGCAGATGGGAAACTCCGAAGTGGGCCATATGAACCTCGGAGCCGGAAGAGTCGTGTACCAGGACCTCGTGAAGATAAACATCGCCTGCCGCGAGCACGCTCTGCTCGGCAACGGCGAAATCAAAGCCGTTTACGACTACGTGAAAAAATCCGGGAAGAAGCTCCATTTTATGGGCCTCTGCTCCCACGGCGGAGTGCACTCCTCCCTCGACCATCTCTATGAATTCCTCGCCGAAGCGAAGAGGCAGGGCCTCGAAGACGTTTATGTCCACTGCTTTATGGACGGCCGCGACACCGATCCTCACAGCGGTTACGGTTTCATCGAGGAGCTCGAGGAGAAGATGGCGCAGACCACAGGCCGGGTAGCCACCGTCTGCGGCCGCTTCTACGCTATGGACCGCGACAAGAGATGGAACCGCGTGAAGGAAGCCTACGATATGCTCGTGGAAGGGAAGGGAGCTGAATTCACATCCCCGCTCGAAGCCGTCAAGGCATCTTACGACGCTGATGTCACCGACGAGTTCATCAAGCCTGCTGTCATCACGGAAAACGGCGCGCCGCTCGCGAAAATCGAAGAGGGCGACGCCGTCATCTTCTACAACTTCCGCAACGACCGCGCACGCGAGCTCACCTCCGTCCTCACCCAGAAGGATATGCCGGAAGAGGGAATGCACACCGTTCCGCTCTACTACTGCTGTCTCACGCCTTATGATGCGTCATTCGTGGGTCTTCACATCCTTTTCGACAAGGAGGTCGTGAAAGACACTCTCGGCGAGACCGTCGCCAAGGCCGGCAGGCGGCAGCTGCGCATCGCGGAGACCGAGAAATACGCTCACGTGACCTTCTTCTTCAACGGCGGCCGCGAGACCCCGTTCGAGAACGAAGACCGCATACTCGTGAATTCCCCGAAAGTCGCCACCTACGACCTCCAGCCTGAAATGAGCGCGGTCGAAGTCACGGACAAGCTCATCGAGGCCATCCGCTCCGAGAAGGAGGATATGATCATCCTGAACTTCGCCAACGGCGATATGGTAGGCCACACGGGAGTCTATAAGGCCATCTGCAACGCGGTCGGCTGCATCGACGGATGCGTCGAGGCCGTAGTGACCGCCGCCATAAACCACGGTTACGCAGTCCTGCTGACCGCCGACCACGGCAACGCCGACCACGCCGTAAACGAGGACGGCACGCCTAACACCGCCCACTCGCTGAATCCGGTCCAGTTCATCGTGATCAACGCCGGCGACGAGGTGAAAAGCGTCAGAGACGGCGCGCTCTGCAACGTAGCTCCGACCATCCTCAAGCTTATGGGCATTCCTCAGCCGGAGGCGATGACCGCGGAACCTCTCATATAGGGGGCCGCTTACGCGTCCAATCCTAACGCAAGAAGAAGTTTTATGTACAAGTTCGCGCCCATACTGAAGATGCCGGTCTGGGGGACCGAGAAATGGGTCCTCTCGTCCGTGCGCGGAAGCGAGTCCGTAGTGGCTGAGGGTCCGGAAAAGGGAAAGACCCTCAGCGAAGTCTATGGCGGAGAATTTCCGCTGCTCATAAAGTTCATCGACGCTCACGACGACCTCAGCATACAGGTGCATCCGAATGACGAATTGGCCGCGAAGCGGCACGGATGCCGAGGCAAGACGGAGATGTGGTATGTCGCTGCTGCGGACGAGGGTGCGCTCCTGCTCTCGGGCTTGAAGAAGAGCATCACTCCGCGGGAGTATGTCACCCTCGTGGAGCAGAATCGGATAGTCGAGGCGCTCGCGGATTACCGGGTGTCGGAGGGAGACGTGTTCTTCCTGCCCGCCGGGCGCATCCACGCCATAGGCGGAGGCTGTCACATAGTGGAGATCCAGCAGACCTCCGACATCACCTACCGCATCTACGACTACGGCCGCCCCGGGACGGACGGAAAGCCCAGAGAGCTTCATACCGAGCTGGCCCGGGAAGCCATCGACTACAGCGTGCTGCCGGACTACAGGACGCATTACGAGAAACGGGACGACACTCTCACGCAGCTTGTGGAATGCCCGTATTTCACCACATCCCTGCTTAAGCTCACGGCCCCTTACACACTTAAGGCCGAGGACAAGCCCACAGTCCTCATCTGCTTCGGCGGCGGGGCTGAGCTCAGATCGGAGACCGGGTGCTGCCCGCTCCGCGAAGGCGAGGCGGTTCTCGAAAACCGCGGGGGAGACATACGGATAGCGCCGGAGGAGGGCGGCTGCAGCCTGATCGTCACGGAACCTTGACCCCCAGAGCTGCCGGAGGGTGTTTCCGAACGCGGCCCTGCGGCAGATTCCGTAAGCGGAAAGCAACTGCTGCCGCTCACGGCAAACGGACATACTTTTAAAAAACATATATGACGAAAAACAACAGAGGCGGGAAAGGTTCCCGCTACGGCCGTCCTTCTGGCGGCCACAGAAGCGCAGACGGCCGCGCTGAAAGCGGAAAAAGCAGCCGGAACCACAGCGGAAGACGCGGCCGCGACAGCCGTGAAAACCGCTTCAGAAACTACCCCCAGTACAGCGGCAAGGTCCAGATGACCCGCGAGGGGAACATCTACGTGATCGTGGAGGGGCAGGAGGAAGACATCTACGTAAAGAAGAGCAAGACGCATAACGCATTGAACGGGGACACCGTTACGGTGGCCCTGACGAAAGAAGCCGTCGGCAGGCAGCACCGCGAGGGCGAAGTCATCGAGGTGACGCAGCGCTGCACCAAGCCTCACGTGGGGATACTCCATTTCGTGGGCAGGCAGTGCTGGGTGCTGATGCAGAGCAAATCGATGCCTTACGACATAGAAGTAGACGCCGAACAGGCTGCCGGGATGGGCGGAAAGAGCGGAATGAAGGCCGCTGCCATCGTGGACGGCTGGCCCCGTCACGAACTCAGCCCCAAAGGACACGTCACCGATGTTCTGGGAATGCCGGGCGAGAACGACACCGAGATGCACGCGATATTGGCCGAATTCGGCCTGCCTTACCGCTTCGAGAAGGAAGTGGAGGACGAGGCCGCCAGGATCAGGCAGGACATCACTGCAAAAGATATTGAGGGCCGCCGCGATATGCGCGGCACGCTCACCTTCACCATAGACCCCGCGGACGCCAAGGACTTCGATGACGCACTGTCGTTCCGCCGTCTCGATGACGGGAATTTCGAGGTGGGGGTCCACATCGCGGACGTCTCGCACTACGTCCTCCCCGGAACTCTTCTGGACAAGGAGGCGCAGGAGCGCGGCACGTCCGTATATCTCGTGGACAGGACCGTACCTATGCTCCCGGAAATCCTGAGCAACAATCTCTGCTCCCTCCGGCCTCACGAGGACAAGCTCACCTTCTCCACCATATTCATCATCACGCCGAGAGGGCGTCTGGCTGACCGCTGGTTCGGCAGAACGATCATAAACTCCGACAGAAGGTACAATTACGACGAGGCCCAGGCAGTGATCGAGAAAGCGGCCGAAGACTCCTCCTTCCGGGGAGCCGATAAGGTCGAAGAAGCCGTTCTGGAGCTTTACAGACTCTCCCGAATCTTCCGCAAACGCCGTTTCGATGCCGGAGCGATGAACTTCGAGCGTCCCGAGATGAAGGTGGAAGTGGACGAGAAGGGCCGCCCGGTGAACATCTACGAGAAGATTTCCAAGGAGGCGAACTGGCTCATAGAAGAATTTATGCTGCTCGCGAACCGTTCCGTGGCCGAGTTCATCGCCACCGGCGGCAAGATGAACGGCGTAGCCTCGCGCAAGGCCAAGACCTTCGTCTATCGTGTTCACGATGTTCCGAACACCGAGAAAGTCGAGAACCTCCGCAGCTTCGCGGGCAATTTCGGATATCAGATGGCTCCGACCGAGGGTTCGAAGGGAATCTCCAAGACCCTGAACAGCCTCCTGCAGGAGGCCAAGGGCAAGCCGGAGTTCGAAGCTCTGCAGATGCTCGCGCTCCGCTCGATGGCGAAGGCCAAATACAGCACGGACAATATCGGCCATTACGGGCTGGCCTTCGATTTCTACACCCATTTCACCTCGCCTATCCGCCGCTACCCGGACACTATGGTGCACAGGCTTCTGGCGATGTATCTGGACGGAGCCGAGTCCCAGAGCAAGGACTATTACGAGCAGCAGTGCGTGCACGCCTCCGAGCGCGAGGGCGTCGCGGCCGAAGCCGAACGCGCATCCGTAAAATACAAGCTCGTCGAGTATATGCAGGACAAGCTGGGGGAGGAATACGACGGACACATCTCAGGTCTGACCGACTGGGGGATGTACGTGGAGATTGAGCCTACGAAGATCGAGGGTATGATAGCCCTGCGCGAGATCCGCTCCGATTTCTACGAGTTCGACGAGGAGCACTACTGCATCAGAGGCCGCCGCACGCGCAAGACCTACCGTCTCGGCGACCCTGTCCGCATCCGCGTGAAAAGCGCGAACCTCGAGCAGAAGCTGCTTGACTACGAGCTCATAGAACCCCTCGCGGACGCCGGCACGGCGTCCAATGAGCCCCTCCGCCGCGATACGGGTTTTCGCGCCGAAGACTCCCGCCACGGCACTCACCGCAGCACCCGTCCGGGCAAGGGCCCGGGCTCTTCCCGCCGGGGCGGCAAGAGCCGGAAGAGCGGGAAATGACACCGGGCGGCGGCCGCCGCCTTAAGATAAAATAACTTCCGAGACGCACTATGGACGGCCTTAACCGCGAAATACTCCGTCTGGCGATTCCGAGCATCTTCGCCAACATCACCGTTCCGCTCGTCGGGATGGTGGGTCTTGCCGTCGCCGGGCACCTGACCGGCCCCGGCGGAGTCGGCGCTGCCGCCTTCATCGGCGGTATGTCCATAGGAGCTATGCTCTTCGATCTGCTCTACTGGAACTTCGGCTTCCTGCGGGCTGGTACGGGCGGGCTTACGGCCCAGGCTTTCGGGAGGGGCGATATGCGCGAATGCGGACTCATCTTCGCGCGGGCCTTCGGAATAGCATTGGCGGTAGCCGCCGTGATTCTCCTCCTCCAGTGGCCTTTCATCCAGCTGTGCTTCGCCTTCATAAAATGTTCTCCTAAGGTAAAGGAACTCGCGTCGCAATACTTCTACATACGTGTATGGGCCGCGCCGGCGACCCTTTCTCTGATGGGCTTCAAGGGCTGGTTCATAGGTATGCAGGACTCGTTCAGCTCGATGATGTGCGATGTCATAGTGAATGTCATAAACATCGCCGCGTCCCTCGCTCTGGCGCTCGGGCTGGGGGACTGGGCCGGGATGGGGTTCCCGGGCATCGCGCTCGGAACCGTGATCGCGCAGTACTGCGGCCTGAGCTACGCCATCTTCACTATGACGGCCAAATACCGCCGCCGGGTGTTCTCCGCGCTGCGCCGCGAGGATGTGTCGGAAGTCTTCAGAGGCGAGCAGATGCGCCGCTTCCTTGCGATGAACGCGAACATCTTCGTGCGTTCAGTCTGCTTCATAGCCATATACATCGGCTTTACGGTCATTTCCGCGAGCTACGGGGACCTTATGCTCGCCACGGGCACCATAATGATGAATCTGATGCTGCTCTTCTCCTATGTCACCGACGGCTTCGCCTATGCAGGTGAGGCGCTCACGGGGCGTTTCATCGGAGAAGGGTCGAAGACTCTCACGCGCCGCACGGTGAAGTGGGTGTTCATCTGGAGTATGAGTCTCGCGGCCATATTCACGCTGCTCTATACCGTGAGCGGAGTGCCGCTGCTGAGGATGATGACTTCCGATGTGGAGGTGATAGAGGCCTGCAGGGAGTTTCTGCCCTGGCTGGTGGTGACGCCTATGGTGGGCTGCGCGGCCTTCACCTGGGACGGCATCTATCTGGGGGCCACGGCTTCACGCGGCGTGCGAAATGCGATGATAGTGGCGGCCCTGGCCTTCTTCGGCTGCTACTTTCTGGGGTATCTGTGGATGGATTCCGCGGACCTGACTGAGGTCCGCCGCAACGCCACAGCCATCCATCTGCTGATGGTCGGCTATTTCGCACATCTTCTCGCCCGCACCGTCCTTCTCACCGCGCAGTACCGACGCGAGGTGATCCGCAGCAACTTCCCGGACTTGGAATCACTTACTTAAGCGGCGTTTCCGGATAATCTTATTCCGGTCATCGGCCACGCGCAGCTGCCGGGACCCTTCTCCCGCCGCCGGCTGCGGGCAGCATTCAGGAGACGCTGTCAGACAGCTCCAGCTTCTCGGAAGACTCCTGATATGGCTTGGAGCTTTTGCCCAGGACATAATCCAGAAGGGCATTGAAGTTGCTGTCCATCTTTTCCGCGAGCTCCTTGTCTCCGGCTCTGGTCAGAGCGTCCTGCAGGTAGTAGATATAGTTGCCCACAAGCTCGAAGTCCGACTTCGAATACTCGTAGAACTCCAGATAGAACCCGGCGGTCTCGATGAGGGAGTTGAACATCTCCAGAGCCAGAGTCCGCGCCTTTTCCACTTCCCCGAGCACGTAATAGTCCGAAATCATCTCGATTACGGAGAAATCGTTAGACGAGAAGCCCAGAATGATGCTCTCCAGAGGGTAATTTTCGCTCTTGATGTATTCCTGGCACTTGTCCAGCATCTCCAGGGCCCTGTCCTTCTCGCCGGCGTCGATGAACGCGTTCGCCATCGTCACGAAGAGATTCCTCTGCGAGAACACTCCCACGTGGGTATAGAGATTCTGGTAGTCCACGAAATAGTCCGTGCGCGAAATGGCGTCCCACTTGAACTTTTCCGTCATCAGGCTGTAGAGCTCATCCGTATCGACCAGACCCGCTTCGCCCGTCTGAATCTTGTTCCGGAACGGAATCAGTCTGCAGGAGAAGCCCTCGTACATAAGATAGTCCCGTATGCCTATGTTCAGGTCGCCGCCCATATTCAGCATATTTATAGGACGGTCCCACTGATAGTTCGAGAGCAGGTCCAGCATAAACAGCTCCGGCTTCGAGAGATAATCCTTGTTCTCGGGAATCTCGATGACCATCTCGTCCGGAATCCTGTCCGCGAACTTCTCCGGCACTATGCCGTATTTCAGTGCATTCTCCCTGTTCACCGGAATGCTGATTCTGCGCGAGATGATGTAGTCCACCTTCCGCCCGCTGGTAAGGGACAGCTTCACTTCCGGATGGCGGAACACCTCCATCACGTCGGAAATCGGCATCACCTGCCCCCGGGTGTCGTAGATGTACACGAACTCGTTCGTGCCGTAGAGATACTGGCTCTGTCCGATGCTCAGCGGCAGCGGCTTGGACTCGTTGCAGGCCCATTTCATCTGGTCGATATACCAGTCGGTACCCAGCAGGGAGGTGTTGCAGATACGCACGTCCGTGCGCACTCCTTCCACTTCCTGCGCATACCAGAGCGGGAAGGTGTCGTTATCCCCGTGCGTTATGAGTATGCCCTGCTCTCCCACCGAGTTCAGGTAGTTCGAGGCCATCTCCACGGAGGTGCGGCGGTTGCTGCGGTCGTGGTCGTCCCAGTTCTGCTGCGCCATAAGCGCGGGAACGCAGAGGCACGCGGCGGTGCAGGCCGCCGCCAGCGCGGCGGAGTGCCTGTGCGCCTTCGCGGTTTCGCAGATCCAGCTCCACAGCCCGGCCGCGGCCAGGCCGATCCAGATGCAGAAGGCATAGAACGAGCCGGCGTAGGCATAGTCCCTTTCCCTCACCTGATTAGGGGTCTGGTTCAGATATACCACTATAGCGAGTCCCGTCATAAAGAAAATCAGGAAGACCAGCCACGCGCCGCGCTTGTCCTTGTCGAACTGGAAGAAGAGTCCCAGAAGGCCCAGAAGCAGAGGCAGCATATAGTAATGGTTCTTGCCCTTGTTCTCCGCCAGAACCTTCGGGGCGCGGGACTGGTCTCCCAGACGGAATTCGTCCAGAGGCTTGATGCCGCTCTCCCAGTTCCCGTAGAACAGATTGCCCGGACTCGGGCTGTGGATTTCGTTCTGGCGGCCCGCGAAGTTCCACATAAAGTATCTCCAGTACATCCAGTTCACCTGATAGTCGAAGAAGTAGCGGAGATTGGCCCCCATAGTCGGTTTGCGGTACTGCGCCCCGCTTATTTTCCTGCCCTTGCCCTGAGTGTAGTAATTATAGAATTCCACATATTTGCCCGCGGGGTCCGCATACCACATCCTCGGGAAGAGCATCTTGCCCGCCGCATCGTATCTGGCCTCCACAGGGCCGTCCGCGTGGACATATCTGCCGCCGAGCGGAGTCCAGTACTTCGGGACGGAAGTCTCGAAAGGCGCATCGTAGTACTGCCCGTAGAGAATCGGAGTGGAGCCGTACTGCTCGCGGGACAGATACCTCACGAGGGTGAAGGCGTTGTCCGGCTGATATTCGTTCGTAGGGGTCTTCGCGCAGGAGCGGATGATGTCGATGCTGAAGATGGAGAAGCCCACGATGATGACCGTCAGACACAGTATGGCGGTGTTCCAGAACACCTTGCCTTTGCGCATAGTCCGGAAGGCCCCCCAGAAGCAGAGGGCGAATACGGCCGCCATAAAGAAGGCTGCGCCGGTGTTGAAAGGCAGGCCGAGGGCATTCACGAAGAAGAGGTCCGCGAGTGCCGCCGCCTTAGGCAGCAACGGTATGATTATGAAGAGTATGAGGGCGAGAATCACTACGGAGAGCAGACCGATTTTCAGGAATTCCCCGAAGGTGAACTTCCCCTTTTCCCGCTTGCGGTAGAAGTACATAAAGACCAGAGCGGGGATGGTCAGCAGGTTCAGAAGATGCACTCCGATGGAAAGTCCCATCAGGAAGGAGATCAGTATGATCCAGCGGTTCGCGTGCGGGGAGTCCGCCTGCTCGTACCAGCGGGTCATAGCCCAGATCACGAGGGCGGTGAAGAGCGAGGACATCGCGTACACCTCTCCCTCCACTGCGGAGAACCAGAACGTGTCGGAGAAGCAGTAGGCGAGGGCTCCGGTAGCGCCGCTGCCCAGAATGGCTATGGCGGCTCCGGTCGCATAAGTTCCGTCTTCGCGTACGGGCACCAGCCTCTTCACGAAGAAGACGATGGTCAGGTAAAGTAGGAAGATGGTGGCGGCCGAGCAGAGTGCGCTCATTATGTTCACCATAACGGCCGCGTGCGAGGCGTCCCCGAACATAGTGAAGAATCTCGCGATCAGCTGGAACACGGGGTTCCCGGGAGGATGTCCGACTTCCAGCTTATAGGAAGACGCTATGAATTCCCCGCAGTCCCAGAATGAGGCCGTAGGTTCGATGGTGGAAAGGTAAGTCACCGCCGAGACGATGAAGACGGCGAGGGCTGTCAGACGGTTCCACAGCTTATATTTCTTTTCGTTCATAATCCTGCAGTTTCCGATGTGCGGTAAAACTTACAAATATACAAAGTAATTCCCTATATTTGCAAAAACGCAGCCCCCGATATGGCAGACAATGACTGGAAGAAAAGGCTCGGAGTAGTGTATTCCACTGACCCGGGCTTCGTTTACGGAGAAGACGCGCAGCAGCGCGAGCAGACTCCCGCTCCCGAAAAGCAGCGGCTCATAGTGACGATAGACCGCAGACAGCGTGCCGGAAAGCAGGTGACTCTGGTGAAGGGGTTCGTCGGCTCGGACGAGGACCTCGCCTCTCTGGGGAAAAGCCTGAAGCAGCGCTGCGGAGTGGGCGGGACGGCTAAGGACGGGGAGATAACTCTTCAGGGCGACCTGCGCGAGAAGGTCTGCGCTCTGCTCGCACAGATGGGCTACAAGGCCAGGCGGGGAAATTAGGACCGTTCCCCGGCAGCTTCCCGACGGCGCACCCGGCGCCGAGGCGGGGAGGGATTGGCCGGAGGATGCCGGCCGTCGGGATTTGCCGGAGGAAGAACCGGGATTGGACGGCTGTGCCGGCCGTCGGGATTTGCTTATGGAGTGTCAGATTCTTCAGATTACGCCTCCCGCGCAGGAGGCTTTCGAGAGCGGAACTCTGCTTCTGCCGGGTTCTCCCGTGCCCGGAGCGGAGAGCGCCGCCGTCTGGAGCGACGCTCTGGTGAATTCGACTCTTGTCGTGTTCTTCGCGCTGCTGGTGCTGCTGAATATGCGCACCTTCATCCATATCATTCCGCAGCTGCTGCCGACACTCTCGCGATGGAAGACCTGCCTGAGTCTGGACCACAATATCCATCTCTGCCGCGAACGGGGCTATGCCGCCCTCATCCTTTTCGTGCCTTTCTGTCTTCTGGCGGACCGCTATGCTCTGGTCCGTCCTCTGCTTTTCGACACCGTCCCTCCGCAGTGGCGGGCGGGAGCCGTGACGGGACTGCTGCTGCTATACGTTCTGCTGCGCAGACTGTCCTTCTCACTATGTGCGCTGAAAGTCCGCCGCAGGGAAGTTTTTCTCGCGGCGCAGCGCAGCAGTTACGGCTACTTCATCCTTATGCTCGTGCTGCTTCTCGCTTCGGCCGGAGTCTGTGCGATCTTTAAATGCAACGATTTGACTATCAGTCACATTCTGCTCATCGAAATACTCCTCTGCTATCTTCTGGCGGTAGTGCGGAAGGGGCAGATTTTAAATTCATTTTGCAATCCATTTCTGACATTTTTGTATCTTTGCGGCCTTGAATTGATTCCTACCGGGATGCTGACGGCGGCAGTGCTGCTTCTGTAGCGTCACCGCGGGGGTTTAGAAAGATGTTATGGCTATCGAAAAGATATTGATCTCACAGCAGGCCTCTCTCAAGAATCAGGCTTATGACGCGTTGAGCGAGAAATACGGTGCAGAAATCGAATTCCGACAGTTTTTCAAGATAGAACCGCTCACTTCGCGCGAGTTCCGCGCCCAGAGAATCAATCTTCTGGACTATACGGCGGTAGTGTTCTCCTCGCGTCACGCGATCGATGCGTATTTCTCCCTGAGCGAGGAACTCAGGACGAAGATCCCCGAGACGATGAAGTATTTCTGCACCACCGAACTGGTGGCGATGTACCTGCAGAAGCACATCGTGTACCGCAAGCGCAAGATTTTCTTCGGAAGCGGCACTCCGGAGTCCGTGGTCGCGCTCATAGGACCCAAGCACAAGGGCGAGAAGTTCCTCATCGCGACTTCGGAAGGAGCGAACAGCGATCCGATGACGAGTCTTTTCGAGGCCGCGGGCATAGAGTACAGGACCGCCGCGTTCATAAAGAGCGTGTCCCAGAACCTCTCTGACCTGAATCTGTCCGACTATAACGCAGTCGTGTTCTACAATCCCGCGGACGTGAAGTCCCTTTTCGAGAACTTCCCGGATTTCCGCCAGGGTTCCCTCAAGTTCATATCCTACGGAAAGAGCATAGTCAAGGCTATGGAGGACGCCGGTCTGGAGATAGTGATCAAGGCTCCGTCAGCCGACTGCCCTTCGGCGGCCAAGGCTATCGAACTGTACCTGGAAAGCAGATAACATTCGTTAATCCGCACGTGATGGCTTCCACTCTCACCAAAGCCGAGAGACTGTCCGGCAAGACCGCCGTCTCCGCCCTCATACGCAAGGGCAGATGGGGCTGCTCCGAGCCGCTGCGCTACTGTTTTCTCGCGGGTAACGGCTGCGGACACAGCCGCATCCTGCTTGCAGTGCCCAAAAAGCTGTTCAAGCGTGCGGTGAAGCGCAATCTTCTCAAACGGAGGCTGCGCGAAGCGTACCGCACTCAGAAGGACCTGCTGCCGGCAGCTGCGGGCGTAGACCTTCTCCTTAGCTATTCGAGTCCCGAGATTATGACTTCCGCGCAGCTTCGCGAGAGTGTAGCCGCCGTCCTCCGTCAAGTCGCCTCGCGTGCGGCCGCTGACGCGTCCAATCCCGCTCCTCACCCGTCCGATGGAGAAGTTGAGTAAAGGCGCCACCTGGCTTTCAGCCCTGCGCTCTGCGGTCCGGAAGGCCGCCGTCTTCCCTTTCGTGTGTCTGATACGCTTTTATCAGATCTGCATTTCTCCTCTCAAGCCGCCTACCTGCCGTTTCACTCCCACCTGCTCGCAATACGCCCTCGAAGCCTTCCGCAAATACGGCCCTCTGAAAGGCTTCTACCTCTCTCTGCGCCGCCTTCTGCGCTGTCATCCCTGGGGCGGCTCGGGCTACGACCCCGTCCCGTGAGAGCGACCGCTGCCTGAGGGAGGGGCCGGAGTGTTTAGTGATTCCTAAAAATAACTTGGTGCTTTTGCTCGTCTTTTTGGTCTAAATTCATTTGCTCATCAGTCGTGTACCCCGGTA
>CAVKLO010000002.1:0-4476 GCA_963656985.1 Bulleidia sp.
TCTCTACTCGGCTATGGAGGACTATGTCATAGACATTATGATAGACAAGGGGCCGGGGGCGCGTTCTGTGCGCATCAGCCTGAATCCGTTCACACTCGTGGGAGCGACTACCAGGAGCGGACTTCTGACCGCTCCTCTTCGCGAACGTTTCGGAATCACCTGCGCTCTGGAATACTATGACTCCGCGGAACTTGTGAAGATAGTGAAGAGAAGCGCGTACATACTGAAAGTGACCATAGACAACGAAGCCGCAAAGGAGATAGCCCTGCGCAGCCGGGGTACGCCGCGTATCGCGAACGCCCTGCTCAAGCGCGTGCGCGATTTCGCTCAGGTGATGGGCGACGGACACATAAATCTGGAGATTACGCGCTACGCTCTGGACAAGCTGAAGATAGACACCCGGGGACTGGATTCCATAGACAACAAGATCCTCCGCACCATCATCACCAGTTTCAAGGGTGGTCCCGTCGGGGCGAGCACCATCGCGACAGCCATCAGCGAGGACCAGGGAACTTTCGAAGAGGTTTACGAGCCATACCTTATAAAGGAAGGTTTCATAGTGCGCACGCAAAGGGGGCGCATAGCTACCGAGTTCGCCTACACCCATCTGGGGTTAGACAATCTGTATGAGGAAAACAGGCGGGGAAAGGAGGATACGCTTTTCGGATGATATGCTTGGTGATTCCTGAAAAAACAAATCTCTTATGAAGAAATTCATACTCACGGCAGTTCTTATGACCGCAGCCGTTCCCTCTTTCTGCTGCACTTCTGTAATCATCTCGGGCAGAGTTACTTCCCACGGACGTCCGCTGATGCTCAAACATCGTGACACAGGCGAAATGAATAACCGCGTCGAGCATTTTTCGGGTCCGGTGTACAGTTTCATAGGTCTGGTGGATTCTCCCTCGGAGGGGGGAGAGGTCTGGACAGGTCTTAACGAAGCCGGCTTCGCGATAATGAACACGGCTTCGTATAACATAAAGGACGATGATGTGCCGTCCTCGCAGATGGACCGCGAGGGACAGGTGATGTACCGCGCGCTGGGGGAGTGCGCGACCGTGGTGGAATTCGAAGCTCTATTGGACGCGCTGGCGCGTCCAATAGGTGTGGAAGCTAATTTCGGAGTCATCGACGCTGCCGGCGGAGCCGCCTACTATGAGGTGAATAACGATTCGTGGGTGAAGTATGACGTGAATGAGTCCGAGTCGGGCTATCGGGTGGTGACGAACTTCTCGTTCCGAGGGCGCAAGGAGGATGTGAAGGGTTATGAACGTTATCAGACCGCGAGCGCGATAATGGCGGAGCTGCGCTCCTCTCCGAAGGAATGGAAATCTCTTTCGCATAGCGATTTGTTTAACCGTATTTCGCGTTCCTACCGTAATTCTATGACAGGATTCGATTATGCTGAGGACTGGAATGCGCTTTCACGCCGGACTTCTTTTACGGGGGTCGGGATAGATCAGGATTTCATACCCCGCAAGATAACCTCGGCTTCCATAGTCATAGAGGGTGTCGCGGCGGGGGAGAGTCCTGCGCTCAGCGTTATGTGGACCATTCTCGGATACCCCGCCTGCAGTGTCGCGATTCCTCTTCTGGCAGGCTCATCTGATTACCTTCCCTCTTATGTGAAAGCCTCCGGCGAAGACAGGAATGCTCAGATGTGTACTATAGCCCTTAAAATAAAGAAAGATTTCGTATTCACTTTTTCTTCAAGCAACGGAAGCAAATATCTGCGTCTGGACCATATTCTGAAAGGGGTGGGGGAGACACCCTCGCTGCTTTCCTGCTGCACTCGGGCAGAGAAGAAGATAGATTCGTCTTTCTATGAGCTGCATAGACGCCTCAGAAACGGAGAGATATCAGAAACGGGCTTTTATGAGGAGTACTCCCGTCTATGCGGGATGTTTTTCGAAACATATAAAGACTGTTTTAGCGCATTTATGTTATAATTAAGCTGTTTGAATTGGCCGTTTCATTAAAAATGACTAAAATTGCGGATAATTTGGAATTCAATCATAACATCTATAAAATGGCCGATAAATTAAATTCAAAAATTCCTGCCGGACCGCTTGCCGAGAAATGGACCAAGCGCAAGTCAGAAATTCATCTTGTCAGTCCTAACAACAAGAGGAAACTCGAGATTATCGTAGTAGGTACCGGACTTGGCGGTGCATCTGCAGCTGCAACTCTCGGAGAGCTCGGTTACAATGTCAAAGTCTTCTGTATCAGCGATACACCTCGCCGCGCACACTCTATTGCCGCGCAGGGCGGCATCAATGCTGCGAAGAACTATCAGAATGACAACGATTCAGTTTACCGTCTTTTCTATGATACCATCAAGGGCGGTGACTACCGTGCACGTGAGGCGAACGTTTACCGTCTGGCTGAAGTAAGTGCCCAGATCATCGACCAGTGCGTAGCACAGGGTATTCCTTTCGCCCGTGAATACGGCGGATATCTCGCGAACCGTTCTTTCGGCGGCGTGCAGGTAAGCCGTACTTTCTATGCCCGCGGACAGACCGGTCAGCAGCTTCTGCTCGGAGCCTACGCAGCCCTGAACCGTCAGATCGCCGCAGGCACCGTGAAAAGCTATCCTCGTCACGAGATGCTCGACCTCGTACTGGTAAACGGTGAGGCTAAGGGGATTATCGCACGCAACCTCGTGACCGGCAAGCTCGAAAGATTCGGTGCTCACGCAGTCATCATTGCCACAGGTGGTTACGGAAATACCTATTTCCTTTCCACCAATGCTATGAACAGCAACGGTTCCGCCGCGTGGCAGTGCTATAAGAAGGGAGCTTATTTCGCCAACCCTTGCTTCGCACAGATACACCCTACCTGTATCCCTGTACACGGCGACCAGCAGTGTAAACTCACCCTTATGTCCGAGTCCCTGCGCAATGACGGCCGCATCTGGGTTCCTAAGAAGATGGAGGATGTAAAGAAACTTCGTGAGCACACCATAAAGCCTTCACAGATTCCTGAGGAGGACCGAGACTACTATCTCGAGCGCAGATATCCGGCTTTCGGAAACCTCGTTCCACGCGATGTGGCTTCGCGTGCCGCGAAGGAAAGATGCGATGCCGGCTACGGCGTAAACGAGAGCGGCAAGGCCGTGTTCCTCGACTTCTCCGAAGCTATAAACCGTCTGGGCAAAAAGAGAGTGGCCGAGCGTTATGGCAACCTCTTCGATATGTATGAGAAGATTACCGCTTCTTCTCCTTGGGAAGAGCCTATGATGATCTACCCTGCCATCCACTATACTATGGGAGGCATCTGGGTGGATTACGATCTTCAGACCACAGTTCCCGGTTTGTATGCCATAGGCGAGGCTAATTTCTCCGACCACGGCGGAAACCGTCTCGGCGCTTCAGCCCTTATGCAGGGTCTTGCCGACGGCTATTTCGTAGTTCCTGTCACCATAAACGACTACCTAGCTCACAAATTTGCGGAGCCTAAGCAGAATACTGAAGTCAAGGAATTCGATGAGGCTGAAAAGGCTGTACAGGCGCGTATAGACAGACTCTTCTCCATAAACGGCACCGAGACCGTGGATTCCATCCATAAGCGACTCGGCCACATTATGTGGGAGTATGTGGGAATGGCCCGCGATGAGGAAGGCCTCAAGACAGCTATCCAGAAGATAAAGGAGCTTAAGAAAGAATTCTATAAGAATGTGAAGGTTCCGGGAACGCAGTTAGAGTTCAATCAGGAGCTCGAGAAGGCGCTCCGTCTCGAGGATTTCTTCGAAATAGGCGAGCTTATGGCCCGTGACGCTCTTAACAGAGACGAGTCCTGCGGCGGTCATTTCCGTATAGAGAGCCAGACTGAAGACGGCGAGGCTAAGAGAAACGATGCCGAATATATGTATGTAGCGGCCTGGGAGTACAAGGGCGAGGACATCGAGCCTCAGCTCCACAAGGAGCCTCTGAACTACGAATTTATTGAGGTTAAGACAAGAAACTACAAAGACTGATAGGAGATGGATTTCAATTTGAAGATATGGCGTCAGAAAAACGCCAAGGATAAGGGACATTTCGAGACTTATCACGTCAGCGGTATTGAGGAAGACGCTTCATTCCTCGAAATGCTTGATATTCTGAATGAACAGCTTATACGTGAAGGCTGCGATCCTGTAGCGGTCGAGAGAGGTTGCAAGAGCAGCGGTCCGGTGTCATTCGACCACGACTGCCGCGAGGGTATCTGCGGTGCCTGTTCCCTCTACATAGACGGACGCGCACACGGTCCTGACAGCCACGTGACCACTTGTCAGCTCTTTATGCGTCATTTCAAGGACGGAGCCACCATCACCGTGGAACCTTGGAGAAGCGCCGCTTTCCCTGTAATCAAAGACCTCGTGGTGGACAGAGGAGCATTCGACAAGATACTTCAGGCCGGAGGTTTCATCTCCGTACGCACCGGTTCAGCCCAGGACGGTAACAATATACTCATCCCTCACGACAGAGCCGAGGAAAG
>CAVKLO010000002.1:4486-15580 GCA_963656985.1 Bulleidia sp.
AGGAAAGTATGGACGCTGCCGCCTGTGTAGGCTGCGGAGCCTGCGTAGCCACCTGCAAGAACGGATCGGCTATGCTTTTCGTAGCAGCCCGCGTAAGTTCTCTCGCACTTCTGCCTCAGGGCCGCCTCGAGGCTAAGCGCAGAGCCAAGTCTATGGTAGCCAAGATGGACGAACTCGGATTCGGAAACTGTACGAACACACGCGCCTGCGAGATGGAGTGCCCTAAGGGAATCTCCGTATCTCACATAGCCCGTCTGAACCGTGAGTTCCTGAGAGCTAAGTTCTCTGATTGAGACTTACCAGAGAAAATTATTGAAGGGATAACGTCCCGCGTGAATCTCCGCAACCATCTTATAAAGGTCGTTGCGGAGTTTTTCAATTCCCACTTTTCCGGTCGCGGAAATGAATATGCAAGGACTCTTTTCATCTGCTATCCAGCTGTTTTTCAGCTCTTCCAGAGTGATGTGCCGCTTATCCTTCGGCTCAAGCGAATAGATGTCGTATTCTTCCGACTTATACAGGTCCACCTTGTTGAACACGACAAAAACAGGTTTGTCTCCCGCTCCGATTTCACGCAGCGTACTCTCCACCACCTGCATCTGCTCTTCGAAATAAGGGTGTGAAATGTCCACTACGTGGACGAGAATATCAGCTTCGCGGACTTCGTCCAATGTACTCTTGAATGCTTCAATGAGCTGCGTAGGCAGTTTCCGGATGAATCCTACAGTGTCGCTCAGCAGGAAAGGGACATTCTCTATTACGACCTTTCTTACTGTAGTGTCGAGTGTGGCGAAGAGCTTGTTTTCCGCCATAACATCGGATTTGGCCAGAGTATTCATAAGTGTGCTCTTACCGACATTTGTATAGCCGACAAGCGCAAGACGGACCATCCGGCCGCGATTCCCCCTCTGTGTGGCCATCTGTCTGTCCACTTTTTTCAGCTGCTCTTTAAGGCGGTTTATTCTCTCCTTTACGATACGGCGGTCTATTTCTATCTGGGTTTCGCCCATACCGCCTCTGGTACCCACGCCGCCCCTCTGCCGCTCCAGATGGGTCCACATACCTGCGAGGCGTGGCAGCATATAGTTATACTTGGCGAGTTCCACCTGCATTTTAGCATATGAAGTCTGGGCCCTCTGGGCGAATATTTCCAGAATAAGGCTGGTCCTGTCTATTACGTGAGAGATCTTTATGACTTTCTCTATGTTTCTCTGCTGCATTCCTGTAAGTTCGTCATCGAAAATAACATAGCTTATTTCGTTCTCCTCACAGTAATCGGCGATTTCCTGAAGTTTTCCGCTTCTGATATAAGTCGATTTTTCCGGCTTGTCCAGTCTCTGTATGAATTTCCTGTCCCCGACAGCTCCCGCAGTCTCTGCGAGAAACTCCAGTTCGTCCAGATAATCCTTTATTTTCCTCTCATCATCCGTCTGGGTTATCACACCGACGAATACAGCCTTCTCCTGACTTTCCTCTATCATAACAGATTTTATATCAATTTTTAGATAATAATTCCGATCATCCCGCAGTATGCTCTCTCTCTCTCTCTCTCTCCACTAAAAAAGGCCATCCGGATGGACGGCCTTCTTAATGAGTCTTGCTTTATCTTACTGGAGCTTGAAGATAACAGGGAAGGTGTATGTTACCTTTACCGCACGGTCTCTCTGCTTTCCAGGAGTCCACTTAGGGGACATCGAGACTACGCGGACGGCCTCTTTATCCAGAGATGGGTCCACGCCGCGAAGCACTTTGATATTGCTTACCGAGCCGTCCGGGTTAATGGTGAACTGGAGAGTCACACGGCCCTGTACACCGTTTTCCTTCGCTATTTCAGGATATACGAGCTGCTGGTTAACCCACTTGGTGAAGTAGTTCGCATCCTTGCCCTGGAACATAGGCTTGTCCTCGATGAGCTGGAACGGAATGGCTTCCTCTTCCACCACTTCCTCTTCCACCTCCTCTACGTAGTCCATAATCTCCACGCCCATATTGGCATCGTCCTCGAGGTTCATAAAGAGATTATCATCTACTTCTATCTCATCGTCCACGATGTCGATCTGGTCGGAGAGATCCGGAATCTTCGCGATTTCAGGTGGCGGTGGAGGAGTCTCCTGCGTAATAGGAATCATTTCCTCTTCCTCAACTACGACCGTTTCCGCCTGCAGTACAGCCTCGGCTTTCTCGCTGGAAGTATAGGAGAATGCTCCCCAAACTACCAGAAGCGCAATTACGAAGCCGATTTCAACAAACAGCAGTCTTTTGTTCTCGAGACTTGCTTTACTTGTTTTCTTAACTTCCATATCGTTTTATCTTTAATATCCTATAAGGCTCCCAAAGGTACAAATATTTCAGAATAAAAACAATTTTTACAGCAAACCTTCCATTAATTTCCCTTTTTCAGCCACGCTGCAACAGGAATTCCAGAGGTGATTTTACCTATTTTCATAATTTTTCAGCCAGATTGACGCGTAAAATCCATAACTTTGCACCGCCTTCAGGAGACAGACAGCTTATGTTCCCGGGCTTATCATTTTACAAGCATTCTTATATGGTTACATATCATCTTCAGGACACCGACTTCAAGTTCAAGCATAAATTGCTGAATAACCGCTGGCTTAAAATGGTCGCGGAAAGCGAAATCAAACGCCTCGGGGACATTTCCATAATATTCTGTTCCGACCCCTATATTCTGGAAGTCAATCTCAAATACCTTCAGCACGATTACTTCACTGATATAATAACCTTCGACTACTGCGAGGGAAACCGTCTGTCCGGCGATCTTTTCATCAGTGTGGATTCAGTCCGCGAGAACGCCGAATATTATTCAGCAGAATTCGAAGATGAACTAAACCGTGTCATCGTACACGGCATCCTGCATCTTATCGGCTACGACGACCATAATGATGAAGAAAAAAGGATTATGCGCGAAAAGGAGAATTACTATCTCCAGATGAGAAAATCCCTGCTGTAATGAGAGACTCTTACGACATTATCGTCATCGGGGGAGGACACGCCGGATGCGAAGCCGCTATGGCAGCTTCACGTCTCGGATCTTCTGTTCTGCTGATAACTATGGATATGTTCTCTCTTGCCAAGATGTCCTGCAATCCTGCAGTAGGCGGAATCGCCAAAGGTCAGATTGTCAGGGAAATAGATGCGCTCGGAGGATATAGCGGAATAGTAACTGATGCTTCCACTCTTCAATTCCGTATGCTTAACCGTTCCAAGGGACCGGCTATGTGGAGTCCGCGTGCCCAGTGTGATAAAATGCAGTTTTCTCTCAACTGGAGAAAAATCCTCGAAAGTAATTATAACTTAGACATTTACGCGGATTCCGCGCGTTCTTTTCTCTTCGAGAATCGAAAAATCGCAGGAGTGTGTACCACTACAGGCGCAATTTTCAAGTCTCGCGCGCTTATACTTACCGCCGGAACCTTCCTCTGCGGCAGACTTTTCATCGGCAGACACAGTTTCGAAGGAGGAAGGATAGGGGAGCCTTCCTCTGACTCTCTTACCGCGCAGCTCGTCTCTATGGGGATCGAATCTTCCAGAATGAAAACAGGCACTCCTCCTCGGATAGATATCCGCTCAGTCGATACATCTGCTCTTGCCGTGCAGGCAGGAGATTCAATTCCCGAGAAGTTTTCATTTCTGCCGTACCTGTCCACTGCCCAGAACGGAACCGCTCAGATGCCTTGTTTCGTTCTGCATACGAATGAAAAGACTCACGATATACTCAGAAGTGGTTTCGATGAGTCTCCACTTTTTACCGGTATGATCCACGGGAAGGGTCCGCGTTACTGCCCGAGCATAGAAGACAAACTTCGCGTCTTTCCGGATAAGGATAGCCACCAGCTTTTTCTGGAGCCCGAAGGCCGCCATACAGGGGAGTATTATCTTCAGGGTTTTTCCTCATCGCTGCCTCTCGGGGTTCAGATGGATGCCCTGCACTCCATCGCCGGCCTGGAGAACGTGAAGATATTCCGACCAGCCTATGCTGTAGAATATGATTATTTCGACCCGACCCAGCTGAAAGCTTCACTTGAATCCAAATGTGTGGAAAATCTCTTCCTTGCCGGACAGGTGAATGGTACAACAGGTTACGAAGAAGCTGCTGCTCAGGGACTTATGGCCGGAATTAATGCCCATTTGAAACTCTCTGAGAAGGAGCCTTTCATACTCTCACGCGATGAGTCCTACATAGGGGTCCTCATAGACGATCTCATAACGAAAGGTGTAGATGAACCTTATAGAATGTTTACCTCCAGAGCGGAATATAGAATCCTGCTGAGACAAGATAACGCTGACGAGAGGCTTACAGCCCGTTCTTTCCGGATAGGGCTTGCCGACAAATGCCGTTATGATTACACTATGCGGAAGTATGAACGGATAAGGGAACTATCAGACTTTGTCAGCTCAAAAAATATAACAGCCCTTCAGGCGAATGATTATCTGGTATCTGTAGGTTCTTCTCCACTTTCAGATTCGAAAAAGATATCAGAAATTGCTTCCAGACCGGAGATATCCCTTGCCTCTCTTCTTAAAAATGTTCCACGTGGAACTTTTTACAAAGAATTCGCCACCGAAGATAAACCGATGATTGAAGATTATGCAGCTTTAATTCTTGAAGAGAAAAATCTTCCTACTGAATATGACGGAACATCTTACTCATATGCCGTAGAAGTACTAAGGTCAAATTGTGCCTCAAGAATCGACAATGCCAAGTTGTCAGATGCTGCCGCAGGGCTTTTAGACATACTGAAGAATGAGATAGTGGAATCAGTGGAAGTCTCGCTTAAATACAGCGGCTATATCGAGCGCGAGCGGCTTCTTGCAGAGAAACTGCACAGGCTCGAAGATCTTAAAATTCCTGAGAATTTCGATTTCGACCAGGTGAGCGGGATGACTATTGAGTGCCGTCAGAAGATGAAGAAATACCGCCCGTCTACCATAGGTCAGGCTTCGCGCATTTCAGGCGTATCCCCTTCAGACATCTCCGTACTTCTTGTCTATTTCGGACGCTGAGCTGTCAGTACAGCTTACGAGAGATAGTCTTGTGCTCTGACTCGCAGGTGATTCTGAATAATCACTGCAAGCTATAGACTCCGGAAATGTCCAGTGATTCTTAAATAGCACTTTCTTAGAAATCACTCAAAGGCGTTTAAGGGCTTCCTTGATAATCTTCTCCACTTTAGCGTCAGGTTCGTCCTTAAGCACGGCCTGAATCGCCTTCTGGATGTTCGGGCGTGAGAAGCCGAGCATCTGAAGAGCGCTTGCAGCCTCTTCTATGTCAGCGTTGTTGTCCACTTTCATAGGCAGCTGTACAGCCGATCCTTCACCCTTCACTATCTTGTCCTTCAGTTCCAGGATCATCCTCTGCGCACTCTTAAGGCCGATACCCTTGATGCTCTTCAGCCGGGCGATATTCTCCGAAAGTATGACCTCTCGCAGTTCGTCCGGAGTGAGCGATGACAGGATGATTCTCGCCGAGGCTGCTCCGATACCGGAAACCCCGATGATGAGCCGGAAGAGTTCGCGTTCGTCGCGCGAGGCGAAACCATACATCACCTCTGTGGAATCTCTCTGGTTAATGGACTGGTATATGAAAACTTTCGCACTTTCTTTTCCGTCCAGTGCCTGATAGGTCTGAAGGGAAATCTCCACACCGTAACCGATGCCCGAGTTATCCACTACCAGAAAAGTAGGGGAGAGTTCAGCAATCTTTCCGCTTATATAGTCGATCATAATGATATTATTTGTCAGGCCCAAAGTTAGTAATCTTCCCTGTTCTTCTCCAAAAATGCCGTGCTGATTTTGGCGCTGAGACAGGAAAGCCGATCCCCGTCACCGATCAGCCGTCTGTAAACGATAGACTTTTTAGAATCACTTAATCAACGCATATCCAAATAAGTTTAGTACTTTTGCGGTTTGCAAAGACTAATGATTATGTCCATAGAAGAACTCAGAAGTTGTTTTCCGCAGCTGGGGGTACGGGTGTACGGCAAGCCGCTTGTCTATCTGGATAATGCGGCCACTTCTCTGCGTCCGCGCAGCGTACTGGACAGATGGTATGATCTCGGCTCTTCCTGCAGCGCGAATCTGCATCGCGCAGTGCATAAAATAGCTGCCGATGCCACACAGCAGTACGAGGACGCCCGAGAGGCCGTTAGGAACTTCCTGAATGCCGAGAGCAAGTCCGAAATCATCTTCACTAGCGGGACCACACATTCGATAAATCTCGTAGCGTATTCATTTTCAGAAGCTTATATTAGAGAAGGAGATGAAGTTATAGTCTGCGAATGCGAGCATCACTCTGACATAGTTCCTTGGCAGTTCGCCTGTGACCGGAAAGGGGCCACTCTTAAAGTTCTCCCTGTGGACGAAGACGGTTACCCGAGGCTCGATGTTCTGGAGAGCCTGTTTAGCGATAGGACAAGAATACTCTGCATAGCGCAGATTTCTAATGTCATCGGGCTTGAGAATCCCGTTGAGGAGATAGTAAATATTTGTCACTCAAAAGGTTGTAAGGTTCTTGTAGACGGGGCTCAGGGTGTTCTTCACTCCTGTGCGGACGTAAGGAAACTCGGCTGCGACTTCTACGCATTCTCGGGTCACAAATTGTTCGCGGCGCCGGGCACGGGAGTGCTTTACGGCAGACGCGAACTTCTGGAGGAGATGCCTCCTTTGCTCGGCGGCGGCGAGATGATAGGTAATGTCAGTTTCGCGCGCACGACTTTCGCGCCGCTCCCTCAGAAATTCGAAGCCGGCACTCAGAACATCTCCGGGACTCCGACGCTCGTGCAGGGTATCGAAATGCTGGTAGCAATGAAAGACAAGCAGATACAGAGTGAGTATGAGGCTGTTAGGGACTATGTGCTCAAGGCGTTGACCGAAGACGGAAGGATAAGGCTTTTCGGTGTTCCACGGGGAACATCCGACAAGGTGGCTCTCTTTTCCTTCGCGGTGGAAGGTGCTCATCACGAAGACCTTGCACTGATTCTGGATAAGATGGGAGTGGCTGTCCGCTCCGGGCAGATGTGCGCGGAACCTCTGATGGACAGATATGGAGTGACGGGAATGGTCAGAGCCTCGTTCCTGCCGTATAATACGCTCGAAGAGGCAGAGTATTTTATAAAGTGCCTCTACAGGGCCATAGATATGCTGAAATGACGGAGAATATATGGAAGGATTGACGCTTAAGGAAGCCCA
Organism: Bulleidia sp.; assembly: GCA_963656985.1. Taxonomy (GTDB): domain Bacteria; phylum Bacteroidota; class Bacteroidia; order Bacteroidales; family UBA932; genus Cryptobacteroides. The sequence continues at coordinate 11,696 of CAVKLO010000002.1, forward strand.
GGAGCAGGTGGTGGAGGACTTTTCCCTCTATGACGAATGGCTCGACAAGTACGAATATCTCATCGACCTCGGAAAGAATCTTCCGCCGTTCGACGAGTCTAAAAAGACTGACGACAGGCTCATAAAGGGCTGCCAGTCACGTGTGTGGCTCGACTGGAAAACAGAAGACGGCAGACTTTACTTCACGGCGGACAGCGACGCCATCATAACCAAGGGCATCATCTCCCTGCTCATAAGCGTCTATTCCGGCCGTACTCCGCAGGAAATTTCAGACGATGATTTTTCCTTTCTGGACAGGATAGGTCTGAAGGAGAATCTCTCTCCGACCCGTGCCAACGGGCTGGTGTCTATGATAGAGACCATCAGGAAAGCCGCCGCAGTTTAAAAAAAGATAAAAAGATTGGTGCAGTTTTTTTAATGATGATGAAAACATACCAAGGTATTCAGAATCACTGAACGCACCGAAACAGGAACATAATGGAGGAAAACGAAGCAAACAATAACGGTGAGGTTCTCACGGCGGAGGATGTCAAGGAACTTACTCCTCTGTACGAGAACGTGGTACTCGCCCTCAAGCAGGTCTATGACCCCGAGATTCCGGTGAACATCTATGACCTCGGACTGATTTACGAACTGAATATCCGCAAATCCCGGGAAGTTTATATAAAGATGACATTCACTGCGCCTAACTGCCCTATGGCAGACGAGGTTATGGCGGAGGTCAAGCGTAATGTCGAGGATGTCCCGAACGTGAAAGGATGCGTGATAGAGCTGGTTTTCGAGCCGGTCTGGGACCAGAGTATGATGTCGGACGAGGCCAAGGTGACTCTCGGATTCGACGTGGACTTCGATGACGCTCCGAAAGGGGAACAAGTGCCGGCGGAGTGATGTATCGCAGCATTCCCGTATATTTCGGTCTCGGGAGCAATCTCGGAGACCGCAGCGCGAACCTTGAGCAGGCAGAGAGGAGGATGGATGCGGCATTGGGCGTATGCGCCCGGGCGAAGTCGCGCACTCTCTCTACGCCCGCCCGGGGCTTCGAGGGTGAAGATTTTCTGAACTGCGTGCTCCGATACGACCTGCCCGAGGAAAGCTTTCTGCGGCCGCTTGCGCGTCCAATCTCGCCAGCTCCGCTGCCCGTTCCTCCTGCTGAAATGTCCGAGAGTCAGGCTCTCGGGCTGCTTGACACTGTAAAGCGCATAGAAACGGAAATGGGTCGCGTGCAGAATGTGGAGTTTGATGCATCGGGCCGTCGGATATATCATTCCCGCATCATAGACATCGACATATTGCTCATCGGGCTTCAGCGTTTCGCGCTTCCCCGGCTGAGCGTGCCGCATCCGCTGATGGCGGAGAGGGATTTCGTGATGATTCCGCTTCGGGAAATTGCGTCGGCGGAACTTGTGGGGGCATTTCCGGAGATTTTCAGGAAAGCTCAAGGCGGGATGCCGGTAAACTTCTGACTTATCGCTCAGTTTCCGGATTGCGGATCCGCTGACGTTTCAGGACAGGCTTCCGGATATTTGCTGATAATGAAACTCTTTGTCAGTGAAGAGAATAAAATATATTTAGACCAAAAAGACAAGCAAAGGCATCAAGTTATTATGTAGGAATCACTAACTTTGCTGCTTGTAAAATTGAGTATAATGACACAGGATGAACTTTTCAAGGTGCTGGTAGCGCACTGCAAGGAGTACGGATTCATCTTCCCCTCCAGTGAAATCTATGACGGGCTTGCCGCAGTCTATGACTACGGTCAGATGGGCGTGGAGCTTAAGAACAATATAAAGCAGTATTGGTGGAACGCGATGACGCGCCTGAACGAGAATATCGTGGGCATCGATTCCTGCATCTTTATGCATCCTAGAATCTGGGAGGCCTCCGGTCACGTGGGAGCTTTCAACGATCCGCTAATCGACAATAAGGATTCGAAGAAGCGCTATCGCGCGGATGTGCTCATCGAGGATTATCTCGGAAAAATCGAGGAGAAGATGAACAAGGAGGTCGAGAAGGGTCGCAGGAAGTTCGGCGAGTCCTTCGACGAGGCGAAGTTCCGCGAGACGAATCCTAATGTTCTCCGTGAGAAGGCCCGCTACGATGAGGTGCACGGCCGCTATGTAAAGGCCGAGCAGAACAATGATTTCGCGGAGTACCGTCAGATCATTATGGACTGCGGCATCGTGTGCCCGATAAGCGGTACCTGCAATTGGACGGATGTCCGTCAGTTTAACCTTATGTTCAGCACCTCTATGGGCAGTACGGCGGATGGCGCGAACACCATTTATCTGCGTCCGGAGACGGCTCAGGGCATTTTCGTGAACTATCTGAATGTCCAGAAGACAGGCCGTATGAAGATTCCTTTCGGTATCGCCCAGATAGGCAAGGCTTTCAGAAACGAGATCGTGGCCCGTCAGTTCATCTTCAGGATGAGGGAGTTCGAGCAGATGGAGATGCAGTTCTTCATCAAGCCGGGGACTGAGCTGGACTGGTTCAAGGTCTGGAAAGAGAAGAGGATGAAGTGGCACGTGAGTCTCGGGATGGGTGCGGAGAATTACCGTTTCCACGACCACGAGAAGCTCGCGCACTACGCGAACGCCGCCACGGACATAGAGTTCAATTTCCCGTTCGGCTTCAAGGAGCTCGAAGGCGTGCACAGCCGTACTGATTTCGATCTCGGCAACCATCAGAAGTTCTCCGGCAAGAAGATTCAGTATTACGATCCGGAGACAGGGGAGAGCTATACTCCGTATGTGGTAGAGACTTCCATCGGTGTGGACCGTATGGTTCTGGCGGTTCTGAGCCATTCGCTGAAAGAGGAGAAACTGGAAAACGGCGAGACGCGCACGGTGCTCGGCATTCCGGCTCCGCTCGCTCCTGTAAAGGCTGCTGTGCTTCCTCTCGTGAAGAAGGACGGCCTTCCGGAGTTCGCCCAGAAGATTATGGACGAGCTGAAATACGATTTCAACTGCCAGTACGAGGAGAAGGATTCCATCGGCAAGCGCTATCGCCGCCAGGATGCGATCGGAACCCCGTTCTGCATCACCGTGGACCACGATTCGCTCGTGGACGGCAGCGTGACCGTCCGTGACCGTGACACTATGGCCCAGGAAAGAGTCCCTGTTACCGGACTGCGCAAACTCATCGATGAAAGGGTCAATATGAACAACCTCCTCAGGAAACTGTAGGCTGCGGCGTCCCACGGCAGCACGTCCACCGGTCTGTAATCCGCGACCTTGACGAATCAGCCGGAACTTCCGGAAACAACGTTTTCTTTCGCGCTGTTCAGATTATCGGCGAAGTCGTTTCGGGGTGAAAAAGGGTCGCTTTTTCACCCCGAAGCTTGTTTGAAGACCCTCCGGGGTGAAATAAACGTTTTAATTCACCCCGACAAGGCCGTGCCCTATCTGTCCGCAAATCTCCTTCAGAACATACTCGGTATAGACCTTTGCGCCTTCATAGTCCAGATGACCCCAATCATAAAAATACTCCGGATGGTACAGGAATTCGGGTAACTGACGATTGTCAAAGAACGATATGTCGTATTTCGAACATATCTCCATCATTATGCGTTCCGATTCCGTGTTCCTTTCCGGATTCAGGAGAACAAACATAGGAGAGTCGAAACAGAACACGGCGACTCCACGTTCTTTTAGTCGTTTTATAGTGTTCTCGAACAGCTGTACTCTATACTCGCCGATGGCCATCCCTTCATCGGGGAGCGGTTCGACTTCAAGCTCGACATCGCTCCCTTGAGACGTATATAATGGCAATAACCCTTTCAGCGGATCATAGTCCTGTCCTCCGCGAATCCATCTTGTGACAATTCTGATGGCGCTTCCGTTATAACGGTACGTATTAAGCAGCATCTTGTACTTCATAGAGCCG
>CAVKLO010000002.1:15590-18950 GCA_963656985.1 Bulleidia sp.
CATCGACAATACTTTTTATGTAAGAGTTCAGGTAATAATACCGATGCAGAGAAGAGGTTCTGTCCGTCTTTGTCCTGTATTCAAACAATTCATCGAGACTTATCTCAAACAAAACGGCCTGTGGTGTATATCTGTCCAGTATTGTATTGATTAAAGCGCAGTTATAACTAAGGAAATGACCATCCACGCCTATATTGTAAGCGTCTGTTCTCAGAGAATCGCCGATGACCTCCGGAAGATAGTGATGATGCGCCCGTGAAGAACCGACGATAAGCAGCGGACTGTCAACTTGCTTGACCGAGTAATGAATATGTGCTATTTCACTTCCGCTGTCGGGGACCTTGTCCAATAATGCGTCCAGTGTCTTGCCGAGGATAAAGTCCAGAATGATGAAAGAACATACGACTGCAATTACAGAAAAGATAAATCCGGAAAACTCTTTCATATCGGTCAGAATTGGAAATAAATGAATGACGCCCCGTCAAGTTCCCCCATAAGAAGGATATAACAGATCAGTACCACGCAGGTGGCGTAGCGGATTACAGTATGCCTGCTGCTCAGCAGCCGGATTCCGGAGTGAAACTCGTCCACATAATCCTTGATAAACAGAATGGCCATAGAAACAGAGGCCGGAACAAGAACGGTGTCAAAGAACGGCATCCCGAAATCGGTGAATATTTTACCGATAACCGTCACCGCCTCTGCTGCTGTCCCTATACGGAAGAAGATCCAAGCCAGCGAAACAAGGCAGAAAGTGACGAGGATTCTTATCGCATTGGCCGGACACGGCCGCTCGGGGATGGATTTGAGACGCTTGCCGTAGAGCAGACGCTCGAGTATCATCAGTGCTCCGTGCAGCGCTCCCCAGCTGATGAATGTGTACGCCGCGCCGTGCCAGAGTCCGCTCACGAGAAAAACAACCAGGGTGTTTAACGCCCATCGTGTTTTGTTCACGCGGCTGCCGCCGAGCGGGAAGTAGATATAGTCGCGGAACCACGTCGTTAGCGAAATGTGCCATCTGCGCCAGAATTCCGTTATGGTTCGGGAGAAATACGGGCGTCTGAAATTCTCGGGCAAGTCGATACCCAGAAGTTTTCCCGAGCCGAGGGCAATCAGGGAATACCCCGAGAAATCAGCATAAATCTGTATCGTGTACAGGACGGATGCGAGAAGTAACGTAGTTCCTCCGTATTCAACGGCACTGCCATAAACGGTGTCCACATATACGCCTAAGCAGTCTGCCACACAGAGTTTTACGAAAAGTCCCCAAAGAATGGCCCTTATGCCGCTTGCCGCCTTGTCATAGGAAAACAGCCTTCGTGAAAAATACTGCGGAAGCTGTGTTGTCGCCCTGCTGATAGGGCCGCTGAGCAAGGACGGGAAGAACGTCACATAGGCAAAATAAGCCAGCCAATCATCCGTCGGCTCGACAGTCTGCCGATAGACATCGATACAGTAGCTCAAAGCTGCGAAAGTATAAAAACTGATGCCGACAGGGAGGATGATTTTCAGCGTCGAGAACCCGATATGCAGTCCGAACAGCGACATCAGGTCGACGAAAGAGTCCACGAAAAAGTTGAAATACTTGAAATACGCCAGAATCCCGAGATTCAGGACAAGCGACAGCAGAAGCAGCACTCGCCGCGTTTTCTTTTCCGATGCGGCCGCCATCCGGCGTCCAATGTAGAATGTCGAGACTGCCGTAGTCAGCAGCAGAACAAGGAATCTCCAATCCCAGAATGCATAGAAAACCAAGCTGGAGACAAGTAGAAAGGCATTCTGAAGAGTCTTGTTGCGGCTGACTACGAGCCAATACAGCAGAAAAACCGTTGGCAGGAACAATAGATAGTTGAATGACGTCAGTGACATCGTGCATTTATCGGTTCTGGACAGCCAGCTCCGGTGATGCCGTCAGTAATAAAGAAAGTGTGGAGCTGATTTCGTCGATTTCCAAGAAGGTTGTGGTAGAACCTGAAAGTAAATAAACGGAAACAATCCCCACACCTGTATCGTCGAGTGTAGAATACACGCAAGCGAATACAGATGAACGGTGCTGTCGTTTATCCCTACTTTCATTGAAAACTACCACATTTTCTCGGAAGGATAGTGCGAAAACACTTTCATCAAATATGTCTGCTCAGGCATAGTCAGCCCGAACGGTGCTAAGGTAAGAAATATAATTGGAAATCCGCTTCCGGGCAGCACTGTTTCTTGGCTTTCAGAAGGCAAGTTGCCTGTCGTTGATGGTCAAGGCAGAGTCTGAGGCACGGCTTGGGGGTGAAAAAACGTTTTACTTCACCCCGAAATATCTGTGTCGGAAGCCGAAAGGGGGAAAAGCGAATTCACCACGTACTGAGGCAAATCCAGAACTCTGGAAATCTGCCCGTTTGAAGAACGGAAAGAATGATGGAGCATCCGTGCGACATCCAGCTTCTGCGCCTTGGACAGGTCTCTCAAACTTGTGCTGTCATACTGCTTCCGGATGATTCCGTGCAGTCTTGAAAACAATTCATTGTCCGTCAGAAACTCGTCATCGCCAATTTCGGCGGCTATGTCACTCAATGCTTCGACCTTTCTGCCCAGTAGGAAAAAATACTGGTGTGCATTCCGGAAAATAGACATCCCCTGATGGAATGCGCAATATGACGGCGGAATCACATAACCGTCGTAAACAAGATAATTCCCGGGCAACGAAAGCTTCCGGGATCGGAACATCGCCCTGTATTCAGTATAATTCACGTCGGAAAGAGTCCTTTGAACGGGGAAATCATTGAAGTAATATCGTCCCGTCCCCCAAGGATACGAAAATGGAGTATGATTCGGGTCGGCCACGTAACCGTTACGATTGATATAGACGATGAGATTTCTGATATGCTGCAGATCCTTCACCTCCTGCACGGTAGGGGAAAAAGTCGCTGGAAGCCCATTCGGGATGCTGTCCCCGAGTCCGATGGAAAGCCTTTTCCTTATGAAGCGGAAATATTTAAGGACCGCCTCCCTCTCACCAGCCGTAAGCAGGTGCAGATGGTTGCCCATAATCTCAAAGGCGATAACTCTCACGCCGCTGAACTCATACGCTGCTTGGGCGATGACGTTCATTGCGAACCGATAGTCGTTCATTTCTTTGAAAATCAAGGGGGTTCCCTGTCCTTGAGTGTACAGATGCCAGACCGGCTGCAAGCGGGCGAAAATATTTGCGCACGAATCCTCGCGCTCTTTTAACGGATACATATACTGAAGTTTTTAATAGTTCTGACGCGAAAGTAGCCATACTTGCGCTCTTTTGCAAGCCAGATAACAGATTCGGGGTGAAAAAAGGCCTGTTTTTCACCCCGAAGCTTGTTTTAAGACCCTCCGGGG
>CAVKLO010000002.1:18960-21470 GCA_963656985.1 Bulleidia sp.
CCGGGGTGAAATAAACGTTTTAACTCACCCCGAATTCTATTTCTGAAATCGGGGGCCGCGATGAGGGGATTTATTTCTGGATTCCGTCGGCAGTTTCGGATGAAGGGGGACTACACTCCTTACGGCAGGCGAAAATGCCGGTAGGGGGATTACTTCAGGATATATGAAGGGTACATCTCAGGCGGCAGGTCCGGCATCGTGGCCGGGGATACTTCAGGCTGTACGGTTCGGGCAGCGGATTATTCCAGGCTGCGGGCCTGGAGGACGGAGATGGGGCTGCGGTCTTTCAGGGCGGTGATGAAGGCGGAGCGGAAGCCCAGGGTGCGGACTCTGTTCAGATGGGACAGGGCCTCGGAGTAGGAGCGGAAGGCTCCGACCGAATAGACGTATCTGCCGGAGGAGTCCAGGAAGACCGGATTCAGGCCGCGAAGCTCCCTCGCATCCGCCTCTCTGGCGGAAGACATAATCTGTATCTGATAGATGATGCCGTCCGGCAGGGCGGTGGCGGCATCCAGAACCTGGCTTTCCGCTCCGATGCGGAAAGTGAGGTCGTATATCGGTTCCGGCTGCAGGATGTTCATAACCGGAGCATCTCCCATAGAACGGCGGAAGAAGCGGAACTCCCCGGAGCCGGAATCCTCCGGAACCGGAACGGGGTCAGGCTCCGGAGCCATAAGTCTTTCCGGGTCGATCGCCACGCCCTTTTCCAGAAACTCCATCTCGGTAGCCTGCAGGGCCTTTACGGCCTCGCTGAGGGCTTTCTGCAGCGGAATCAGTTCCATTTCTTTCTTGAGGATGAAGGAGGAAAGTTCCTTGCGACGGTCTTCGTCAGCGGTCGAAAAATCTGAACGCAGGGAGTCGAGTCCGGCGGAATAGGCGCTTAGACTGTCCCGCAGACTGCGGACAATATTCATCCTGTCCAGATAGGAAGACATATCTTCCCCCATTGGACGCGGAGCGGCCGCAGAAGGATTGGACGGCGGAGCCGGACGCACGCTGCCGGGCTCGAGTGCGGCAAGACGTCGCAGGTCGGAGGGTTCCGTTACTGCCGAGTGCAGCGGAAGAGAGTCGTATTCAAGCACATAGACTATGACGCTGTCGCGGCTGCAGGCGCGGTTCGAAGCGAAAATGGTGTAGCGGCCGTCCTCGGAATTGAAGTAGAGGAAGTCGTCGTAGGGCGAAGAGTAGGGGAAGCCGAGGTTCATCGGAGTGTCCCAGTCGCGCGTGCGCTCGTTCCAATGCGAGACGTACAGGTCATAGCCGCCCATTCCGTAGAGACCGGAGGAAGCGAAGTAGAGAGACTTGCCGTCCTCGCTCAGGACCGGGAAAATCTCATCGTGCGCAGTCGTCATCTCTTCGTTCACAAGGCTTGGAACTGACCACGCGGTGTCTTGATTCTCAGTATGGTAGATATTGTATATGCCGCTTGCGTCCGGTGCGCTGAAGTAGAGTTGCTCAGCGCCGTCCGGGATGTAGCTCGCGCGCACGAGAGGGTGCGTGGCGGCGGAGTCGAGACAGTTAGGCAGCGCCCGCCAGCTGCTGTCGCGCATCGGGTAATACAGAAAGAAGTCTTCGATGGAGAAGCACTTGCGTGCAATGACACTAGGTCTGCTACAATAGTCGCTCATACTCAGACCGTTGCGCGAGAGGAGCAGCCGCTCTTCGATGCCGTCGCGCTCGAGCGAGTCAGTGCAGGCGTCCAGCGCGGACTCCAGCACTCTGACCGAAGATGCGAATTCGTAGCGGAGCCGCAGTGAATCTCCCGCCGCGCGGAGTGCCGGGACCGACACGCTCCTGCGCCGCCCCATACTCTCCCGGAGCGAGTCCACTTTAGATTTCAGCAGATTCTCGCGGAGGGCGGATACGGTGGAGTCGGTAACGTGCGCTCCGTCTGCGACGCCCGGGGAACCCTCTATGGACGCTTGCGCTCTTACGCTGATGTCTGTGGAGTCCGCCGCGACAGTCTGCGCTCCGGCGGTGATGTCCGTGCAGCACAGAACAGCGCAGAGCAGCGGAAGAAATATGTCACGCACTATCATTGTGGAAGGAATCGGACTGCAAAAGTACGAAAAGGATGGAATAAAATTTCTTTGCTTGGAAAAAAATCGTAAATTTGCACCCTATTTTGCCGATATGTCAATTAAAAAACTATAAAAAATGCAAAGTAAAGGCGCTATTAGGCTTGTGGCCATTCTGCTGGCTATCGCCTGCCTCTGGCAGCTGTCTTTCACTCTCGTGACGGATATTCACGAGAAGAAGGCCGTGAAGTTTGCCGAGAAGGCAGCCGTCACCGCACAGAACTCGGCGGCATTCAGCAAAGTTCCGGAAGGGGAGCAGGCATACTACCTGGACTCCATCCGCAAAGAGCAGAACAGATGGTACACCGACTCCATCTCTTCGCGGAAAGTATATTTCGGTTACACCTTCAAGGAAGTCAAGGCCAAGGAGATCAACCTCGGTCTGGACCTTAAGGGAGGTATGAACGTCATGCTGCAGGTGCAGCTTCAGGA
>CAVKLO010000003.1:0-11961 GCA_963656985.1 Bulleidia sp.
ATTGGAAACCTCGCAGCAGCACCAGGTGCCGTTAGCCTTGAGTTCCTTCGCATCTTCCTCGGAAAGCTCGTTCTGGAATGCGCAAGGAAGCGCGATGTCGCACTTTACGCTCCAGGACTTCTTTCCAGGGGTGAACACCGCCTGTCCAGGGAACTTGTCGGCCATATCCTGAACCTTGTTGCGGTTCGAGGCGCGCATTACGAGCATATAGTCGATCATCTCAGGAGTGATGCCGTCCGCAATCTCGCAGACGCCGTCAGGACCCGATACGGCCACTACCTTGGCGCCGAGCTCGACAGCCTTCTTGCAGGCTCCCCAAGCCACGTTGCCGAAGCCGGAAACCGCGATTCTGCAGCCTCGGATATCCTTCCCGGCCTTATGGAGAAGGTTCTGGGTGAAATATAGAGCGCCGTAACCGGTAGCCTCAGGACGGAGAATCGAACCGCCCCAGGTAGAGCCCTTTCCGGTGAGCACGCCGGTATTGTACTCACGTGCGAGTTTCTTGTACATTCCGTAGAGATAACCGATCTCGCGGCCGCCTACACCCACGTCACCTGCAGGGATGTCCTGGTCAGGACCTATGCAGTTCCAGAGCTCGAGCATAAAGGCCTGGCAGAAACGCATAATCTCGTCGTTGCTCTTTCCTACCGGGTCGAAATCGGAGCCGCCCTTCGCGCCGCCCATAGGGAGGGTGGTGAGAGCGTTCTTGAACGTCTGCTCGAAACCGAGGAACTTGAGCATAGAAGGAGTGACAGCCTTATGGAAGCGAAGACCTCCCTTGTATGGTCCGATGGCACTGTTGAACTGGATACGGTAGCCTGTGTTCGTCTGCACTTCGCCCTTGTCGTCAACCCAGGTCACGCGGAAAGTGAAGATACGGTCAGGTTCCACCATACGCTCCACGATCTTAGCCTTCTCGAACTCCGGATGCTGATTGTAAACATCTTCGATAGATTCCAAAACCTCCTGTACCGCCTGGAGATATTCGTTCTCGCCAGGGTACTTGGCCTGGAGTTTGGCCATAATTTCTGCTGTTTTCATTTTTTTGTGATTAGTGTATCTGTATTGTCATTTTACTTCCCAGGTGGAACCGCTGTGCAGCAGCTCGTCCACAGAGTGGATCTTCGATTTCATCATCACTTCCTTGACCTGGTCGCGCACTCCCGCATCGTAGGTGACATCCTTCACGTCACGGATTACGCCCAGAGCCACAGGGTATTCAGGTCCCTTCATATCCGCGAGGGCGGTCTGGAGGCCGATATTGTCGGCGAATGCGTCGTGGATGAGGATATCCTCCTCGGTGAAGCCGCCCTCTCCGATATGAACGGCGCGGATCTTCTTGCCGTCGAATATGAGCCCCTTGTCCCTGTTCTTGCCGAAAATCATCCTCCGGCCCTGACGCAGCGTTATGGTGCGCTCGGCACGGACTGCCGGATCGGATATGTCCTTATGGGTTCCGTCATTGAATATCACGCAGTTCGTGAGCATCTCGATGACCGAGCATCCGTCGTGGATGGCGGCGGCGGTCATCACCTCCTCATTGAGCGAGAGCTCGACATCGAGACTGCGGGCGAAGAAGGTCCCCTTCGCGCCGAGCACGAGACTTCCCGGATTGAACGGATGTTCGACCGTGCCGTACGGAGATGTCTTGGTGATGGCTCCGAACTTCGAAGTCGGCGAGTACTGTCCCTTCGTGAGACCGTAGATGCGGTTGTTGAAGAGAATGATGTTTATGTCGATGTTCCTTCTGATGGCGTGGATGAAGTGGTTTCCGCCGATAGCGAGCGCATCGCCGTCACCGCAGGCCTGCCATACGGTGAGATTCGGGTTCGCGACCTTGATGCCGGTGGAGACAGCGGTCGCGCGGCCGTGGATGCTGTGGAAACCGTAAGTGTCCATATAATACGGGAGACGTGACGAGCAGCCGATTCCGGAAACTACCACATAACGCTCCTTTTCATAATTCAGAGCCTGGCTCACCTTGGGGAGCGCGCGCTGCAGAGCCGCGAGGACCGCGTGGTCGCCGCAGCCGGGACACCAGCGTACTTCCTGGTCGCTCTTGAAATCCTTGAAAGTCAAATTTGCCATAGCGATGTCCTCCTATAATTCCTTTCTTATAGCCTCCACCAGCTCGCCGATAAGGAAAGGCTGGCCCTGTATCTTGTTGTATTGCACGAAGTCGCACTTCGGGAACAGGTTACGCAGGTAGGAGACGAAATGTCCCGAATTCAGCTCGCAGACCATTATCTTCTCGAAACGGGAGAAAAGCTCCCGCGTATTCCTCGGCAGAGGGTCGATGTAGTCGAAGTGCGCATAGCTGACGCCATCACCGACCTCGTGTACCGCAGAAAGGAGATGACCGTAAGTTCCACCCCAGCCGACTACCAGCAGTTTTCCCTTTCCGGGGCCGAAGGCCAATGTCTGCTCGGGGATGTAATCGGCGATCTTGGCGACTTTGGCCGCTCTCTCGCGGACCATCAGCTCGTGATTCGCGGGGTCGGAGGAAAGAACGCCTTCGTGCGTCTTCTCCAGACCTCCCACGCGATGCTCGAAACCGCGCTGTCCGGGCAGGGCCCATTTGCGCACGAGTGTCTCGGGGTCACGCTCGAAAGGCTTGAATTTGCCCTCGCAGCTCTCGGCGAAAGGCGGACAGATTTCCGGATAGTCCTTCATAGAAGGAATCAGCCAAGGCTCGCTGCCGTTTCCGAGAAAGCCCTCGGAAAGCAGCATCACCGGAGTCATATGTTCCAGAGCTATCTTGCAGGCCATAAAAGCCGCGTCGAAGCAGTGGGCGGGAGAATGGGAAGCTATCACGGGGATAGGGCATTCGCCGTTGCGTCCGTAGAGGGCCTGGTTCAGGTCGGTCTGCTCTGTCTTAGTAGGGATGCCCGTGGAAGGGCCGGCTCTCTGTACATCCACTACGACCAGCGGAAGCTCGGTCATCACGGCCAGTCCGAGGGCCTCGCTCTTGAGGGACAGGCCCGGTCCGGAAGTGGTGGTGACTGCAAGGTTTCCGGCAAAGGAGGCTCCGATGGCCGTACAGATTCCCGCGATTTCGTCCTCTGCCTGCAGGGTCTTGGCCCCGAGGCTCTTGTGGATGGCCAGCTCCTCGAGTATGGCGGTGGCCGGCGTTATGGGATATGAGCCGCAGAAGAGAGGAAGACCCGACTTCTCTGAAGCCGCGAGCAGGCCCCAGGCTATGGCCTGGTTGCCGGTGATATTGCGGTAAGTGCCTTTCTTCTTGTTCTCGACCGGGGCGATGGTATAGGTGTTCGGAATCAGCTGGACGTTCGCCGCATAGTTATATCCCGCATTCAGGACTTTCTTGTTCGGCTCTATCATCTCCGGATGCTTCTTCGCGAACTTGCGCTCCAGATAGGAGTATATGTATTCCAGAGGGCGGCTGTAAATGAAGCAGGCCATACCCAGAGTGAACATATTCTTGCATTTGTGGACGCTCTTGGTATCCATCCCGCTGTCTTTCAGGCACTCTTCGGTGAGAGTGGTGATCGGGGAGATTATGAGGGTGCGGTCCTCCACCTGCAGCTCCGTGAACGGGTCCTGTGTGGTGAAGCCGGCCCGAGCCATAGACGCTTCGTTAAAGGAGTCCTGGTCCACAAGTATCATCGCGTGACGCTTGCACCATTTCGCGTTCGCTTTCAGAGCGGCGGGATTCATAGCCACGAGCAGGTCGCAGAAATCGCCCGGAGTGGTCACGTCCTGGCTTCCGATGTGCACCTGGAATCCGGATACGCCGGAAACCGTGTCGTGCGGGGCTCTGATCTCGGCGGGATAATCGGGGAATGTCGAGAGTTCGTTGCCGTAGATGGCAGACATATCAGCAAAGAGAGACCCCGTGAGCTGCATCCCGTCACCGGAATCTCCCGCAAAACGAATCACAACATCTTTAGCATCAATTACTTTATGTTGCATTGCTTCTGACAGATATTAGTTGTCTTTTAATTTTCGCCAAAGGTATATAATTAAATGCGGATTTGATACCGAATCGGCTATTATTTTATCAAAATAAAAGTTTTTACAAACGTCGCGCTTACAGCCCGGAAGACACGGCCGGACACGGCGAAGGCTGAGCCCGGAGCATCTCCCCGGGTCTCAGCCTTTCCATATCTTATGTCCGGACACCTACTCCGCCGCCTGCTGGGCCTGAAGTTCAGCTTGGAGCGTCTCGAGAGTGCGTCCCTCAGGGATGTTCAGGGCCTTTCTCGCCGCAGGGGTGAGATCCGTGCTCTGGGTGTCGTCCTTGTAGATGAACGCGCCGGCATCGAACACATAGATATAGCCGCCTTCCTTGGCTATCTTGTTTATGGTCTCGATGGCTTTCTGCTGGATAGGAGCCATAAGCTGGTTCTGCTGGTTGTCAAGCTCCTGGCTTGCTGACTGCTGGAACTCCTGAATCCTCTGCTGCATATCGGCGAGTTCCTTCTCCTTGCTCTCGCGGATAGTCGCGGTCCAGGTGCCGGCCTTCTGCTGGTAGGTGGAGTATTTCGAGTTGAACTCATCGACCATAGCCTGATAGGTCTCCTGCGTCTCCTTGCTGGAGGCCATCATAACCTTGCGGGCCTCGTCCATTTCCGGCATAAGCTGGATAACCTCGGTAAGATTCACGTGCGCGAATTTCTGAGCGAAAGCCGCCGTGGAAAGAAATGCCAGAGCGGCAATCATAAGAATTTTCTTCATATTACAACAGTTTTTGATTTATGCTTGTTTAGAATTGCTGTCCGATAACGAAGTGGAACTGGCTCTTCTTGTCGTCGGTGGAGTCGAATCCGTATCCCCAGTCCACGCCCAGAAGACCGATCATAGGCAGATATACTCTGACGCCCAGACCTGCGGAACGCTTTATCTGGAACGGATTGAAGTTGCGGATGTCCGCCCAGCAGTTACCGCCCTCAAGGAATGCCAGTGCGTAGATGGTGGAGGAAGGTTGCAGCACTACAGGATAGCGCAGCTCGAGCGTGAACTTGTCATAGACGTTGCCGGCGTAAGCCGTACCGTTCGAGTTATAGGAAGTGGCCTGAAGCGGGGTCAGGGAGTAGTTCTCGTAACCTCGGAGCGAGATGACCTCGGAACCGTAAGTACTGTAGCCGGACATACCGTCACCGCCGACGAGGAAGCCCTCGAACGGAGAATAGCCCCACTTCCTGTTATAGTAGCCGAGGTAGCCGAACTGGGCCCTGCTCATAAGCACCAGGTCGCCCGCTATCTTGCTGTAAACGGTGCCGGAGAACTTCCATTTGTGGTATTCGATCCATTTGAAGCGCTTGTCGGTGCTCCAGTTGTCATAATTTATATCCCTCCAGCTGTCCACCTTCTTCGGGTCTCCGTTCTCGTCGAGATTGCCCCAGTCCTTTTTCCTCAGAAGCGAGAACGGAGGAGTGAGCTGAACGGAGGCCGTGAACTCGGAACCGGAACGCGGATAGATAATCTGGTCGGTTGAGTTCCTCGTGAGGGTCAGGGAATAGCTGATGTTGTGGGAGACTCCGTTGTCGAAGAAGAAATATCCGGAGTACCAGTTGGTCAGGCGGTAGGTCTGCCAGCCGAGTCCGTTGTACAGGATGAAGTAGTTGTCAGGCCATTTCAGACGGCGGCCCAGCGATGCCGAGAAGCCGTAGATCTCCATCATTCTGTCCCTGCTGAGGATATTCAGATAGAGCAGGGAGTTGGTCTGGCGGGTATAGTAGGTGGAGAGATTCAGGGAAGTCGGCCTCTTGCCGAAGAGCCAAGGCTCCGTGAAGCTCGCCGTGAGGGCCGTGTAGTAGGTACCGTTCGTCTGGAAGCGGAACGCGAGATTCTGCGCGTCTCCCAGAGGCACGGGCTGCCAGGCGCGCTTGTCGAACATACGCTTGGTGGAGAAGTTGTTGAACACGACTCCGGCGGTGGCCACGAAGGTGTTTCCGCCCCAGCCTCCTGAGAGCTCCAGCTGGCTGGAGGACTTCTCGGTGACGTTATATATGATATCTACGGTGTTGTTTATCTGGTTAGGAATGATGGAGTAGCCGCCTTCCTTCATTATCGCCTCCGGATCGAACTGCCCCAGAGAGGCGATTTCCCGGACGGAGCGCTCGAAATCGCTCTGGCTGAAAAGATAGCCCGGACGGGTGAATATCTGGCGGCGGACGATCTTCTCGTTAGTGAGGGTGTTGCCGTTTATGACTATGTTGTTCAGCGTGGCGGGCTTGCCTTCGCTGATGCGCATCTCCACGTCCACGGAGTCGTTCTGGATGTTCAGCTCGACGGGAGTGACATTGAAGAAGAGATAGCCGTTGTCGGTGTAGAGCTTGTTCACGGCCGCCTCGTTCTCCTTGCCGCCGCCGCGCAGGCGTTTCTCCATCGTGACCACATCATAGACATCACCCTTCGAGATGCCGAGCACCTCGTTCAGGACATCGGAGGAATAGACTGAGTTTCCTGTCCAGGAAATGTCTCGGAAATAGTACTTGTCCCCCTGGTCGAAGCTGAAGTCTATGCCCAGACGGTTCACCTTGCCGTTCTTTTTAGGAGGGAGGAAATAGACGGAATCCTTCAGAATGCGGGCGTCACGGTAACCGGCTTCGTTGAAGGCGGTTATGAGGCCTTTCTTGTCATTTTCGTATTCCTTCTGATTAAACTTCTTGCTGCTGAAGAAGTTATAATATTTCGCCGACTTGGTCTTCTTCATCGACCTCGCGAGCTTGAAGTCCTTGACGTCGGTGTTTCCTTCGAAATTAATGGTCTTTATGCGTATGCGGTTGCCCTTGTCCACATTGAAGGTGACTCTTATGGCGTTGCGGATGATGCTGTCCTTCTTCACCTCCGGGGTCACTACGGTGTTTATGAACCCCTTCTCGGCATAGAAGCGCTTGATGATGTCCGAGGAAGTCTTCGCCACATAATCGGAATACTCTCCTCCCCGGCGCAGATTCAGTCTCTCCTGCAAGTCCTTCTTCTCTCCGCTCCGCACGCCGGTGAATTCCCAGCGGGATACTCGCGGACGCTCCTTTATGGCGATTCTCAGGTACACGGAGTCCTTCGCGGAGCTGAGGCTGTCGATGTACACCGCGACATCCTCGAAATAGCGCTGAAGCCACAGGCGGTTCACTATGTTCGAGATGTCATCTCCCGGGACGGTGACTTCCATCCCTTTCTGAAGCCCCGTGAGGGACACTATCTGGGAACTTCCGAAATAATTGTTCCCCGAGACGCTCACCCCGCCCACGATGTATTTGCGCGGAGCGTTATAATCCACTGTAACATCCGCCTGCTGCGCCTCCGCCGCACAGGGCAGAAGAAGAAGCAGGGCCGCTACGGCTATCCTGAAATTCTGCATCAAGTCTCTTTTCATTCCTAATGAAGCGCAAATATACGCATTTATTTGACTTTTCCATACCGGCGGTCTCTCTTCGAGTATTCATCCAGAGCCTCGAAAAAGCTCTCGCGCCGGAAATCGGGCCATAACGTGTCGGTGAAATGGAATTCCGAATAGGCCCCCTGCCAGAGAAGATAATTGCTGAGGCGCTTCTCGCCGGAAGTGCGGATGATGAGGTCGGGGTCCGGGATGCCGGCAGTCACGAGCAGAGAGTCGAAATCTTCAGCAGTGACCCCCTCGATGTCCTCGGGATGCCGCGCGTATTCGCGGGCCAGCCGTTTCGCGGCACTGAGGATGTCCCACTTGCCGCTGTAGCTGAAGAAAAGCACGAGGGTCAGACGGTCATTGGACGCTGTGGCGGCCTCCATCTTTTCGATGCGCTCGAGCAGCGGTCCGCTGAAACGGGAGCGGTTGCCGAGCACGAGGAAGCGGATGCCGTTCCGCAGGAAGGTCTCGAGTTCGGAGGCCATCGTGTCGAACATAAGCTGCATAAGAGCTTCCACCTCGGCTTGCGGACGGCCCCAGTTCTCCTCGCTGAACGCGAAGAGCGAGAGGTATCTGACCCCCGCCTCGACTGAAGCTTCCGTCACTGCGCGCACGCTTTCCACGCCTTCGAAATGACCGGCCACGCGTTCGAAACCCCTCTCGCGCGCCCATCGCCCGTTGCCGTCCATAATGATGGACACGTGGACGGGTATCCGTTTGTTTTCTTCCATATCGGATTACAGATTTCTGACATCTTCGCCCCAGAACAGCTTGCTGTTCAGAGCCTTTATGAAATTCGACCTTTCGAGCCGGACTCTTTTAAGCGAAAATTGTGCCAGCGAAATGTCCAGACGCACGCCCGAAGGCACGCAGAAGGTCTGGTTATCCACGCTCAGCGTCACGGTCTGCTCGCGCGAAAATGCACAGACGCAGACCTTTGTGCTGTCGGGAACGATGAGCGGACGCATATTCAGATTATGCGGAGCGACGGGAGCGAGGATAAGCACCTTCGACTCGGGAGTGCAGATCGGACCGCCCACGCTCAGAGAGTAGGCGGTGGAGCCCGAGCTTGTCGCCACGAGCAGGCCGTCTGCCCAATAGGTCGGCAGCGCGACCCCGTCGATTCTCGCGACCGCGCTCAGCATCGCCGTGCCCGTGCGGTGCACGCAGACCTCGTTCAGACAGAAAAGCGGAGCCTGCCGTCCCTCCAAGCGGACTTCGAGCATCTCGCGGTTCTCTATGGTCCAGCGGCCTCCGGCCAATGCGGACACGACCTCGTCCGGCTCATATTCGGAGAGAAAGCCGAGACGGCCGAGGTTCACGCCGAGCACGGGGACACCGGCGGGAGCGGCTATGTGCGCCGCGCTCAGAAAGGTCCCGTCACCCCCGACGCTCAGAAGGACGTCGGTGCCGTCCCTGAGGACATCGTCCTCCACTTCATATATTTCATCCGCCACGCTGCGGAGCTCCCGCGTCAGACGCACGAATCCGTCCCCGTCGCGCAGACCGTCTTTCTTTATGTAAACGCCTAATATCATAATCCCTCAAAAGTATCAACTATTTTCCACTTTATTGCTATTTTTGCTGCGAAATGACAAGATTGAGTGTAAATATAAACAAAGTCGCCACGCTCAGAAACTCCAGGGGCGGAAATGTCCCGGACGTGCTGAAAGCGGCTGTCGCCTGCGAGAATTTCGGCGCGGAGGGCATCACCGTGCATCCGAGGCCGGACGAAAGACACATCAGATATTCGGATGTGCGTGCGCTCAGACCGCTCATAAAGACGGAGTTCAATATCGAAGGGAACCCCATCCCGAGTTTCATCGATCTCGTCTGCGAGGTGCTGCCGCACCAGGTCACTCTGGTTCCGGACGGGAACGATGTTCTCACCTCCGACCGGGGGTGGGACACCGTGGGCAACAGGGATTTCCTGACTGAGGTCTGTGCACTTTTCAGAAGCAGGGGCATCCGCACGTCCATATTCATAGACCCGTCTCCGGGGATGGCGGAAGGTGCCGCCGCCTGCGGAGCGGACCGGGTGGAGATGTACACTGCGGGGTATGCGGAAGGATACGGCTCCGACCCGTCGAAGGCGGTTCAGGACTACATCGCCACGGCACGCAGGGCACGGGAATGCGGTCTGGGACTGAATGCCGGACACGACCTGAACCTGGACAATCTCACCTTCTTCCTCCGCAGCATCCCCTGGACAGATGAAGTTTCCATAGGGCACGCGCTCATTTCGGACGCGCTCTATATGGGTCTGGAAAACACGGTGAAGGCCTATCTCGAAGCCATCAGAAAGGCGTTCTGAGGCGTAGTGGAAAGCAAATCCGGGCGCCTTTGTGCTGATATTCTAAGTTTTTTGCCTACTTTTGCATTTCTGCGAATGAAATTTGACAATTAATAATAAAGTAAGATATGAAAAAGACCAGTCTGATTCTCAGCTTAGCAGTCATCGCGGCTGCTACCCTCACATCCTGCCAGAACACGGCCCCGGCAGCCGGACAGTCCGAGCAGAGCACCGAAGCCGTAGCCGGAAAGGGAGCCATCGTTTACTTCGACCTCGACAGAGTGCTCCAGGAGTACGATATGGCGAATGACCTCAGCAGCGTGGTGCAGACCAAGGCCCAGAGCATCGAGCAGGAACTCAACAGAAAGGGCAACAAGCTCCAGAACGACGTGAATGCATTCCAGCAGAAAATCGACAAGGGACTTCTCACCCGCTCGGTGGCTGAAGCCCAGAGCAGCAAGCTCCAGCAGCAGCAGAACGAGTTCCAGAACTACTATGCCCAGAAACAGCAGGAAATGCAGGAGGAGCAGAGCGTTATGATGAACCGGATCGCCGACGCCATCAAGGCCTTCCTCGACAAGTTCAACGCCGAGAAGCAGTACGCCCTCATCATCGCGAACCAGGGTTCCATCCTCCCGTCTCCTGTAGCGGCCGGCGATGCCGACCTCGACATCACCGACGAGATTCTCGCGGGCCTGAACGCGGAATACGTGAAGACGAAGAACAGCAGCAGCAGCAAATAGCGTTGAGAATAGCCATACTGTCTTGCTTCTATCCCTTCAGGGGAGGTATCGCTCAGTTTAATGCAAGCCTGTATGGAGAACTGAGCGGGGGTAATGTGGTCAAGGCGTTCAATTTCACCCGGCAATACCCCTCTTTTCTCTTCCCCGGCAAGACACAGTATGTGACAGCGGACGACGAGGCCGTGCCCGTAGAGTCGGAGGCTCTGCTGGACACGGCCAATCCGTTCTCCTACTTAAAGACCCTCAAGGCCATACGGGAATGGGGGCCGGACCTTCTGATAATGCGCTACTGGATGTCCTGGTTCGGGCCTTCGCTCGGATACGTCAGCCGCCATCTGAAAAAGGACTGCAAGATAATCTCGATTCTGGACAACGTAATCCCGCACGAGCCGCGCATCATAGACAGGCCTTTCACGAAATACTTCCTGAAAGGCAGCCACGGTTACGTGACCCTCTGCAACGAAGTGGCCCGTGACCTTCTGCGTCTGAAGGGCGACGCGAAGTACCGGGTGCTTTTCCACCCGCTCTACTCGCATTTCGGCGAGAAACTTCCCCGTGAGCAGGCCGAGAAAAGTCTGGGAATCGAAAGCGGACGCAGGAACATCCTCTTCTTCGGACTGATACGTGAATACAAGGGGCTGGACATCCTGCTGGAGGCTTTCGGAAAGCTCTCAGACGGTTACAATCTCATAATCGCCGGAGAACCCTACGGCTCTTTCGACAAATACCGGAAACTTATCGACCTCTGTCCGGACAGGGACCGCATATATCTTTTCCCCTCCTACATAAGGGACTCGGAGGTGAAGCGGTATTTTTCCGCAGCGGACGTAACGGTGCTTCCGTACAGAAGCGCCACGCAGAGCGGAATCAGTTCCATCTCCTACCATTTCGAAGTGCCGATGATCGTGACGGCGACGGGGGGACTCAAGGAGACCATAGGAGATACGGGCACGGGAATTGTCGTGGACGCTCCCGAGCCGGAGCGCATCAGAGAGGCCATAGAGCATTACTTCGCGGACGCCTCAGTGCGCGAAGGCTGCATAACTGCCATACGAGCCGAGAAGCGGCGGCTCTCCTGGGAGTCCTTCTGCGGGAGCCTGCTGGATTTCGCGCGGGAGCTTTAAAACAAGAGGTTCCGCGCCGGGAACTTGAATTGCAATATTATGAAACTGAGAAGACTTATCCATCTGACCCTCCTGTGCCTGCTGCCGCTGTGCAGCATATCGGTATCCGCGCAGGAATATAAGCAGGTACCCGTCACCATCTCCAAGGACAAGGTGAAAAGCGACGGCAAGCTCTACTACTCCCACGTGGTTCTGGAGCATCAGACGCTCTACTCCATCAGCAAGGCCTACGGAGTCACCATACAGCAGATCTATGACTCGAACCCGGCCCTGAATCTTGAGACCGCAGGACTCAAGCAGTATCAGATACTTCTGATTCCTGTATCCGCACAGCCTCAGACCCCTGCGGAAGACGCGGCACAGACGGCTCCCGAGCAGCCCGCCGCCCCCGCGCAGACCGTCACCCGGGAAGAGGAAGGAGGAGAAGAGGAGTTTCTCACACACAAGGTC
>CAVKLO010000003.1:11971-16982 GCA_963656985.1 Bulleidia sp.
ATGCGCTACAACGGTCTTACAAGCCCTACGGTGAACCGTAAGATGAAACTCCGCATCCCGCAGGGAAACACCCTCAGACAGCTGGAGAGCCTCAGTACCGGGGACGCTGTGGAAGCGGCCGCGGACAGCGAGAAGGCCGCACCGTCCTCTGAAGTTTCTGCAGAAAGCACGGAGGAGGACTCTTTCCATCTCTTCCCCTTCGGCAAGCGTCCGGTGCACGCGGCTCTGGTCCTGCCGTTCGAATCCGACGGACAGAGTTCAGACAATATGTATGACTTCTACTGCGGCGTTCTCCTGGCGGTGAAGGATCTCGAGACGGAAGGTATCACGACTCATCTCAGCGTATATGACCTTTCGGACGGGACTCCGTCTGCCGGCAGCCTTTCCGCCAAGGACATCATTCTGGGTCCGGTATCTGCCGCTGACATCAGTTCCCTGCTCCCCGTATGTCCGGCGGGTAAGTATCTCGTCTCGCCGCTGGAGCCGAAAGCCGCAGCGCTGGCCGAGTCCCGCAGCGGTATGGTACAGGCGCCGAGCCCGTCCGACAGCCAGTGCCGGGAACTCGTGTCCTGGCTCGCCGAAGACCTGCGCAGCAACGATAAAGTCCTGCTGATCTGCGAAAAGGGAGCGACTCCCACGGCGAACGCCACCCTGCTGAAACAGACTCTGGAGAGCAGCGGAATCGCCTATGAGACCATCAGTTACGCCATACTCGAAGGCCGCAGCATCATAGACAGCATCGAGCGCGCGGGCACTCTTCAGGGAACGAACCGCGTGGTGGTCGCCTCTGAAAGCGAGGCGTTCGTCAACGATGTCATCCGCAATATGAATCTGATGCTGCACCGCAAGCTGGAAACCGTGCTCTACTGCCTTTCCAAGGTGCGCAACTTCGACACCATCGAGGTGAGCAACTTCCACAACGCGAAGATGCACAGCTGCAGTTCTTATTACATCGACTACGAAGACGGGAAGGTGAAGTCTTTCCTGAGCGCCTACCGCGCCCTCTACGGTGCGGAGCCCGGGCCGTTCGCCTTCCAGGGCTACGACAGCGCCCGCCTCGCGTTCAAGTCATACTCGCTGTACGGCCGCAGCTGGACTGAAAAGATAGAGGGGAAGCTCATCACGGGACTCCAGTCCGATTTCAGATTCAGCCGTCTGGAGTCGGGCAGCCTCGTAAACACGGCCGTCCGCAGAATCATCTATGACGCTAACTATTCCGTCCGTCCGGTAAGATAGGTCGGAATCTATTCCCGGAACAGTCCCACCGCCTCATCGAGAGACAGAGAGTCTTCGATGGAGAAACCGGCATTGCGCGTGCGGCGCAGACTGTACAGGAACGCTCCGCTGCCCATCGCCTCCCCCAGGTCGCGGGCAAGCGCTCTGATATAAGTACCCTTGCTGCAGTCGATGCGGATGTCCGCGCAAGGCAGGTCCTCCGGAACAGACGCCACGTTTATTCGCGCCGACCTTTCGCTGACCTGCTCAGGTGCTGCACACTTGAGGAAAGAGGCGTCGCAGTGCCAGGCGAGCAGTTCGAGGGAGCCGATGCGGATCCACTGGCGGCTGAGGAGCTCCGAAGCGCTGTGGTCGAACTCTCCCCCGCCGCGCTCAGCGTCCCTATAGGCCTTGCGGGCCAGTTCATAAGCGCGCACGCCGTCCACCGACTTCGCGGAAAAAAGCGGCGCGACCTGCCACTGCTCTCCCACGAACTCCGGGAGTATTTCTCTCAGCCTGTCTTCTCGGACTCCGTCCAATCCAAACCTTCTGTCCACCGCCTTTTCCCTGTCGTAAGAGGGGGTGGTGGCGCCGAAGGCTACTCCCGCCACATACTGCTTGTCGCTGTGCTGGAAACTCTGGGCGAGTCTGGTGGCCTTGCCTATGCATACGAGCAGAAGCCCAGTGGCCAGGGGGTCCAGGGTTCCCGCGTGTCCGACTTTCAGATTCTTCTTGTGGAAATGACGGCAGGCCGCCCATTTCAGCTTGCGGATGACATCGGCGGAAGTCCAGCGGTATGGCTTGTCCACCGCAAGGACCAGTCCTTCCGGATAGTCTTCGATACTGTCAGTAATGATATGGCCTCTGCGGAGGAGGAGCGGGCCCGGGCTCATCATTGCGCTACGGGTATCTTTTCTATGCGCCTGAGATGTCTGCCGCCCTCGAATTCTGTGGTCAGATAGGTGCGGACTATGCTCACGGCCATACGGTAGCTGATGAAGCGGGCGGGCATCACGAGGACATTCGCATCGTTATGCCGGCGGATGAGTCCGGCTATCGCCGTGTTCCAGGCAAGTCCGGCGCGGATTCCCCGATGATGGTTCAGAGTGATGGCCATCCCGTTCCCGGTGCCGCAGAGGGCTATGCCGCGGTCCACTTCGCCCTTCTCGACGGCTTCCGCGAGAGGATGTGCGAAGTCGGGATAGTCCACGCTTTCTTCCGAGTCTGTTCCGAAATTCACCACTTCGTGTCCCTTGCCGAGAAGGTAGGAGATGAGTTTTGTCTTGTATTCCACGCCTGCGTGGTCACTGCAGATTCCGATTTTCATATTCACATAAATTTATGGGCCGGGGACAAAAGTAATCCGTTTTTTCCCCATCGGCAAGTTTTTGCCGGGTAATGATGAATAATAAGTTTTGTTATTTTTACATCATCACTAAATTTGCGGATTATGGAGAGAAAGTACACGGATGCGGTCGTGGGCGAGGTGACTCTGCGAAAAACTTCCAGAGCCTCCGGCATAAGCATCAGAGTCCGGCCCGACGGCAGCGTGAGCGTGAATATGCCGTCCCGGATTTCCTATGTTTCGGGAATCGGTGTGCTTGAGGCCCGAAGGGACTGGATTCTGGCGGCGAGGAAGAAATTTACGGAGAAAAGAGGCTCCGGATTGGACGCCTCGGCGTCCGTCGAGGATGTGGAGAAAATGCGCGAGCGGGCTGTGGAGGAATTGCCGGCGAGGCTGCTGGAGCTTGCGAGCGAACACGGTTTCCGCGTGAACGGCATCCGCCTGAAACATAACCGCTCGAACTGGGGAAGCTGCTCGGTGCGCGGCAATATCAATCTGAACATAAATCTGGTACGGCTGCCCCGCGAGCTGCGGGACTATGTGCTGCTGCACGAGCTCTGCCATCTGAGGCAGATGAATCACGGGCCGCAGTTCCACGCCCTGCTGGAAAGCCTGTGCCCCGGACATATGCGGCTGCGCAAGGAACTGAAAAAATGGAGAATAGTATGAAGTATGAAGGATGACGGATATGGAGACGGCCGGCCGAGGCCCGAGGATGTGCTTAAACTTCACGGGGTGAAGCCGACGGCTGTACGCATTCTGGTGTTCCGGGCGATGACGGCCTTTGAAGACACTTTCAGTATGAGCGATATGGAAGATGCGCTGGACACCGTGGACAAGTCCACGGTTTTCAGAACTCTGACTCTGTTCGCCGAGCATCATCTGGTTCACGAGATCGAAGACGGGAGCGGCTCCACGAAGTACTGCTTCTGCCCGAACGGTCACGAGTGCAGCATCGAGGAACTGCATTGTCATTTCTACTGCGAGTCCTGTCACAAGACCTTCTGTCTGAGCCATACGCACATCCCCGTCGTCCGTTATCCGGAAGGCTTCGAGCTTAGGGGTATAGATTATCTTATGAAGGGACTCTGTCCCGAATGCAGCCGGAAGCTCCTCCGGCAGAACACTCGTGATATAAAAGCTGTCTAAAATATAATCAATTTATGGCAAAAGGTTTCGGAAACACTTGGTGGGGAAGCAGATGGCTGCTTTCACTGACACACATCGACTATGAGAACAGAATCCCTCGCGGGGCCACGTACGCCCGTGCGGGAGCGGTGAGGGATGTCAAGGTGAACGGGAATGTCATCACCGCGAAGGTCAGCGGACGGAGGCCGCGGCCGTATTCCGTAACCATCATCGTTCCGCCTTTCTTTCCCGAGGATGTAGATAAACTCATTCAGGGGATTATGGCGCAGCCGGGCATCGTCTCGAAACTGCTCAAGCACGAACTGGATCCCGGGGTTATGGACATCGCTTCGGAATGCGGTCTGAAGATATTCCCGGAAAAATGGACAGATTTCAAGATGCAGTGCAACTGTCCGGACTGGGCCGTTCCGTGCAAGCATCTGGCGGCGGTCATCTATATGATGAGCCGGGAAATAGACAACAATCCGTTCCTTGTGTTCAAAATCCATAATGTGGACCTGCTTGAGGAATTGAAGAAGCGTGGATTGACGGTGGACGAGGCCGCGAAGACGGCCGCCGTGCCGTCCGTCAAGGACGCCTTCGAGCTGCGGAAATCCGCCAAGGACGTAAGCAAGGAGGCTCCCGAATTCCGCAGAGTCGACTTTTCGCACCTGTCTGACAGGCTGGATGTCCTTCTGATGCTGCTTCCGGCCGACCCTACCTTCGATCTTAACGGCGATTTCAAGGAACAGTTTTCATCGCAGATGCGCAGAATACGCGACAATGCGGTCAAGTACTTCGAGGGGAAACTCACTCCGGAGAGGCTTTTCCAGGCGGAGGCTCTTGCCGGCGAGGACTCCGGATATGCTCTCTCGCGCGATTCCGCCGTGGCGCTGGAATCCGGGGGGTCGCTGGATTGGAAGCTGTACTGTTCACCGGAGGGGAAGGAGTACGCGGAAGCTGACGAGAATGCCGTCCTTCGTGAGATCGCCGGAATCAATCCGGATTTCATTCCCGACTATTCCCCTAGCGTTGCAGCCCTGCATCAGGGCTTTCTGGCTTCGATGCACCTGATGGCGAACGGGGATATCGCTCCGCAGATGGTCCGCCTGACGGGCGGAGAGTATGCCGTGAGATGGACTCCTTGCATCGTGGACCCGGAGGTGACGGCAATGATCGAATGTCTGGATGCGATTGTCCCCGACACGATGATCCGGTTCAAGGTCGGGAAGTCCTGCAAGTATGTGGGGAACAAGGCGGAGGCGCTGCTCTCCTACCTTCTGGGCAAACTCGTTCCCGAACTCAGTCTGGCCTCGCACAGGC
>CAVKLO010000004.1:0-3949 GCA_963656985.1 Bulleidia sp.
GTGTAGAGTTCACCGTTGAAGCTGAAACAGAGGGTGTTGTCTGCGGAGACGGAGAGATTGCGCACCGGATGAAGCGAGAATGCGGTTATCTGCTGCGCCTGGCCCGGCTCGCGGATGCTGGCTTTCCAGACATTGAAAGTGCCGCTCTGTTCGCTCAGATAGTAATAGTGCACGCCATCGGAAGCGAAGACCGGGTTGCGGTTCTCGCCCTTGAAAGTGCTGAGCTGAGTGAACTTGCTGTCCGCACCGATGCCGAAACCGTCGCTCTCGCAGAGCCATACGTCGCGGGTGACGGAGGAGGTGTGGTGTTTGCGGAGGTTGTCCTCGTAGCCCTTGTAGTCCTCATAGAGAATGACGCCGCTCTCATTCACGCTGATGTTGGAGATCGGAAGCGAAGTCACGAGGGTCGATTTTCCGCCGTCGATGCTGACCTTGTAGAGCTCGCCGTCGCCGGGGAAGCCGTCATAGACTCCGTCGCCGCCGAAGTTCGAGCTGAACAGCACCGTGCCGTCCCGAAGGACGGCCAACGGGGTCTCGGATCCGGCGTAGAAAGTGAGCCTTTTCGGCTCTCCTCCATCGGCGGACATCACGAAGATATCCTTGGAGAGTTCTCTGTATGAACTGAATACTATCCGCTTCCCGTCAGCGCTCCATAGCGGCTCGCTGTCGTAAGCCGAATTAGACGTGAGCTGGACAGCCTGTCCGCCCTTGCTGGACACCACGAAAATGTCACCTTGATAACTGAATGCGATTTTTTCTCCGTCCGGAGAAATGCTGCCGCTGCGGAGCCAAAGAGGTGTCGTCTGTGCCTGGACGGCTGCGGAGGCTGCCACAAGCGCAGATACGCAGAGGATTTTTCTGAGATTGAACATATAAGCAAAAATAAAGTGCGTAAAGGTAAGGAATCCCCGGCACCTTTGCAACCCGGTTGCAGGTCTTTTCTTCTACCTTTGCATCCGCGCCGGGAAGGAATGCGTTCCGGCGGAAAGAAAGATATGGAAAGAGAACATAAGATAATGGTCGCGTGCATAGCGCTGTCTGCGGTTCTGCTCGCCGCCTCGTTTTTCACCTCGGGCACTGTCCGGCTCTGTCTCTGCGTCACGGCATATCTGGCGGTCGGCTATGAAGTCATCGCGGACGCGCTGCGCAACATTCTGCACGGGGAGCTTTTCGATGAAAACTTCCTTATGACCGTAGCCACATTCGGAGCTTTCGCGCTCGGGGAGTATCCGGAAGCCGTGGCGGTGATGCTCTTCTTCCAGACGGGCGAGCTGTTCCAGGACATCGCCGTGTCGAGAAGCCGCGCGTCCATCACTTCGCTTATGGACATACGTCCCGACTTCGCCACCCTCGAAAGGGCCGACGGCAGCATAGAGGAAGTCTCTCCCGAAGAAGTCGCGGCAGGCAGCATAATCCTCGTCCGCCCCGGCGAGAAGATTCCGCTCGACGGGACCGTCATAGAAGGCGGCGGAAGTCTGGACACTGCGGCGCTGACAGGGGAAAGCCTGCCCCGCGAGGTCGCCGAGGGTTCCGAAGTGCTCAGCGGGAGCCTGAACCTCACCGGTCTGCTCCGCATCCGCACCCGGGGGACTTACGGCGAATCCACTGTCGCCAGAATCCTCGACCTCATCGAGAATGCCGATAACGGCAAGGCCGACGCCGAAAAATTCATAAGCAGGTTCGCACACTATTATACACCCGCCGTCGTGGGCGCGGCCGTGCTTCTCGCTATCATCCCTCCGCTCCTTTTCGCGGGGCAGTGGGCCCTCTGGCTGCACCGAGCGCTCATCTTTCTGGTGATCTCCTGCCCTTGCGCCCTGGTCATCTCCATCCCGCTGAGCTTTTTCGCCGGCATCGGCGGAGCCTCGCGCAGAGGGATACTGGTGAAAGGCTCCAATTTCATCGAAGCGCTCGCCGCAGTGAAGACGGTGGTCTTCGACAAGACCGGCACGCTCACCAAGGGCAGTTTCTCGGTCAGCGGGATAGCTCCTTGCGGCATCAGCGCAGAGCAGCTGCTCGAGACGGCGGCACTCGCGGAGTGCTGGTCCGACCATCCTGTGGCCGTCTCGCTCCGGCAGGCGTACGGGAAGCCGATAGACCGCAGCAGAGTCGCCGACGTGGAGAATTTCGCCGGAGAGGGCATCCGCGCCCGGGTGGACGGGCACAGCGTCTATGCCGGCAACGGCCGTCTGATGCAGCGCGCACTCGTAAGCTTCGACCCTTGCGGAAAGCCCGGGACCATAGTCTATGTGGCCGTTGACGGCCAATTCCGTGGTTCAGTCGTGGTTTCAGATTCCGTCAAGCCCACTTCGGCAGCAGCGGTGAAGGCTCTGCACGATGAAGGTGTCTCCAGGATAGTGATGCTGACGGGAGACAGACAGGATGTAGCCGAGGCCGTGGGGAGAGAGGTGGGAACGGACGAAGTCCACGCGGGGCTGCTGCCTGCGGACAAGGTGGAACGTGTCCGGGAGATGAAGATTGAGCGCGGAGGCGCTCTGGCATTTGTCGGAGACGGCATAAACGACGCTCCTGTGCTGAAACTCTCGGACGTGGGCATAGCGATGGGCGCGATAGGCAGCGATGCGGCGATCGAAGCGGCGGATGTGGTGCTGATGGACGACAACCCGCTGAAGGTCGCGGAGGGCATCTCCATCTCCCGACGCACGCTGAGGATAGTCCGTCAGAACATAGTCTTCGCCATCGGGGTGAAGCTGCTGATGCTTGCGCTCGGAGCTCTGGGCCTGGCGAATATGTGGATGGCGGTTTTCGCCGATGTGGGCGTGAGCGTAATCGCGATACTGAATTCCCTCCGGGCTATGCGCACCGGCGGCTGGAGTTAAAACCGCCTGCGCCAGTTACCGGGAATTTCGTGATAATTAATTTTTGCATCATCACTTATTCCACCTGTTGCATTAGAGTTTTTCCAACCGGAATCAGTATATTTGTCACCATAAAGCAGTAAAGTTATGAGTGACGATAAATATTTGCGTTCTATCGAAGAACTGGAATCTCGGGCATGTAACTGGTGGCCGGTTGAAGTGAGGGAGGAGGCCATAAAACTGAGTATTCTCCAATACCTTCTTGACACACAGGAGAAGTTTATCTCCATTCTGAAACTTGCAGACAAGAGCAAACCGGATAAAATATTTGAACTTCTTGAGGCATCATCTTTCGACTGTCATTTATTCTTGAAGCATCTGATTCTGCTCACAGACCTCGGTGCGGAGCAGCTTCAGAGAATCAACAAGGAATTTCATAAGCTATTCCCGGACAGGAAGCTCACTTACAGACTTGACCGCAAAGAGGTATCGTATCCCTTTATAGGCCTGC
Source organism: Bulleidia sp. (assembly GCA_963656985.1). GTDB lineage: Bacteria > Bacteroidota > Bacteroidia > Bacteroidales > UBA932 > Cryptobacteroides. The sequence continues at coordinate 3,331 of CAVKLO010000004.1, forward strand.
CCACCAAGGGGGGCGCTCAATAACAAGAGGATGAGGATTGACTCTTTGGAGCATCTTCGGGCTTCAACTTATGACACGGCAGTTTGCAGAGATCTCGTGATGATGCTCATCTACGGCGCGTCTTCCGTGAGTCCGAGAACACGCGCAGTCCTTTATAAATGCAATTGCAGCGATTATCTGGGAGATGATGTCGCCATAGAGGATTACGTCCGCAAGAATTACATCCGCGTAAGCAAGATAATAGCCGGCAAGGTGTCAAATGACCTTGGAAATAAGGCGCAGGAGTATGCGTTGAAATATCTGTCTGAAAAATTGGGCCCAGATTATCGTCTTCAGAGTAACGGGAAACTCCCGGATGTTTCAGAAAATGACGGTAAAACTTGGGCTACATTTGACATTCTTGTCGATTGCGTCAGCAAGAGCGGAAAGTATAAGCAGTATGTCGGCGTGGAGGTTTCTTTTCAAGAAACTTCAAACAGCGTCATCGAGAGAAAGGCAACGCTGGCGCGCAACCGTTTCGTCCAGGTAGCCAGCCGCAGAAGTTATGTTGCATACATTATAGACGGTGTCGGCAACTTCTCAAGACGCTCCGCAGTCCGGACCCTTTGCGACAATAGCC
>CAVKLO010000004.1:3959-16463 GCA_963656985.1 Bulleidia sp.
GAGTTCGAAATCCAGTCCAGATGCGTCCTCTCAAGCGAGATTGACGAGAATGCCTGTCTTACATACAAACTGAATTTCAACGAGATACCAGATGGAGATATCCGGATGATTACCGAGTCTGAGCCTTTTGAGCTGCTTTTGGGAGGCTTCCCTTGCCAGCCGTTCTCGTATGCGGGCAAGCGGAAGGGCTTCGGCGATACACGCGGCACTCTGTTCTTTGAAATCGAACGTCTGCTGGAGAAATATCGTCCCAAGGCATTCCTTCTGGAAAATGTCCGCGGTCTATACACGCACGATGGGGGACGGACATTTGAAACCATAATCGGCAAGCTCCACGGCCTCGGATACGGAACATACGATCTGATGTTGAACAGCTCGAATTTCGGTGTTCCCCAGAACAGGGTCAGACTTTATATCGTCGGTATCCTCGGCGCGAATCCCGAAATGACATTAGCGACCAATCTCGGTGCAGCGGATTCCCATCGTTTCAAAGATGAGCATACGCTCTTCGATGACGCCTCGATAAACTGCCGTACCGTGGGAGAGATTCTTGAGGACAATGTCGATGAGAAATACTACTGTTCGGAAGATTTCCAGAAGCGTTTGAGAAAAGCCGTTGGGGAAGATCTGTCAAGTCTTCACGGTTACAGGATGATGGACTATCGCGGAGGACAATCTCTTCATTCCTGGGATCTCGAACTGCGCGGCGAATGTTCGGATGCTGAGAGAAGATTTATGACACTGCTCATACAGAATCGCCGCAAACCGGAGTTCGGCCGCCATCAAGACGGAAAAAAACTCACATTGGAGCAGATCGGAACATTCTATCCCTATGCTGATATCCTTGACGTGATGGAAAGTCTCAAGGAAAAGCACTACCTCAAGGAAGAGGACGGCAAGTTCAGCCCAGTTTGCGGCAATATGTCATTCGAGGTGTTCAAATTTCTGGACCCGGCCAGCATATCCATCACCTTGACTTCTTCAGACTCCAACCGTCTGGGAGTAATCCAGAATAACAGGGCACGTCACATCACACCGAGGGAGTGCGCCAGACTTCAGGGATTTCCGGATTCTTTCATACTTCATCCTTCCGACCGATACTCTTACAAGCAGTTCGGCAACTCGGTCTCCGTACCGGTCATTACCGCTGTAATGAAAGACTTCATACGTTCCAACCGCGCAGTTCTCGAATGGTGAGCCTGTTTTCTGCGCTTTCGTGTGCCGATTTTGTAAATAATTGACACTCAGTATTGACTTTTAGAAAAATAAGTCGTTTTGGGTTTCCCGACGTGAAAAACAGGAGTGCAATGACGGCCGGAAGGAATATGGTGCGGCGAGGGCCGCGAAAAAAAGTTTTATCTTATCCCTTCGATGTATAAAAAGACACCGGCGGCCACGCTTAAAACGTTATTCGTGGCCGTCGATGTACTCGCCGCACATCTACGCCGGATCTTCACTGGAAAAGATACGCCGTGAAGCCTGTCGCCAGCAGTATGGAGAGGGCGAAGGTGGACATCACGAGCATAGGGAGGTAAGGATCCAGCGCCCTGTCCTCGTATTTCAGCACTCCCCTGAGGTGAAGAATGAAGAGCGGCAGGGTGAGCACGAAGAGGAAGTGCCATATATAGAACATCCTGCAGAAGAGTGCATAGCACAGAAGACAGACCCATCCCAAGGTGATCAGTATGACCTGATAGATTCGGGCCTTCCGCTGTCCGAGCCTGATCGCTGTGGTGACGCGTGTCAGTGCATCGGTCTTTATGTCCCGCAGGTTATTCACATTCAGCACTCCCACGCAGAAGAAGCCTATGCCGAGGGCCGGCAGGAGCAGAGCCGCCGACGGAATCTCGTGAGCCAGCACGAAATAAGTCCCGTCCACCGAGACTATCCCGAAAAATATCAGCACAGAAATGTCTCCGAGTCCCCTGTAGCCGTAAGGATTCCCGCCCACGGTGTACCGGATGGCCGCCGAAATCGCGAAAGCCCCCAGCAGCTCCAGCAGGATGGCATCCAGCGAGAACAGGCTCCCGAAGGAAGCGTATATCATAGCCAGACCGCTGAGACAGCACATAATAGCATAGAACACTATCATCCCGCGATAATCCCTGTCCCCGAGTACGCCGTAGGAATACTGCGGCCCCTGGCGGTCATCGCGGTCAGTGCCGTGGGTATAGTCTCCGTACTCGTTCGACACATTAGAAAGAATCTGGAGAAAGACAGCGGTGAGGGCGGTGAACACCACCGCCCATACGGAAACCCTGTAGTCGGCGACCGCGAGGCCCGCGCCCGCGACGACTCCGGAGAGGGAAAGGGGCAAGGTCCTGAGCCTTGCTGACTTCAGATAATACTTCGCTTTGCTCATAATACGGTTTTATAAGCAGCCGCTCCGGATCCGGAGCGGCTGCTATGATTACGTCACTCGGCCCAGATTTCATCTATGAATATGAAGCTCTGTCCTCCGGCTCCCGGATGCCAGTCGGGAATAGTCCCGAGCTGCGCAGCCTTCACCTTGACGTAGCGGGCCGAAGTCCCGGCCGGACACTCCGCCTCGAAGTCCCGGACCTGAATCTCATAGTCCCGAGGGTCTACGCCATTCTCCATTCTGGAGAGAAGGGTATAGTTCTCTCCGTCCTCCGACATATAGAACTCCACCTCGCGCGGCATCCATATCCAGGAGCGCGCGTCTTGACAGAAGCCCGCCCCGACTTTGTGAAGCTCACGGCTCTCAAGCAGATCCACCACGGCCTCGAAATCCTCGCCCTGATAGCCCTGCCAGCCGCCGGTCCTCCAGTTCAGTTTTCCTCTCCTGCCGTCGATGAGCCCGTCATCGCCTCCGGCATTGTACTGCGGATTGTAATGCCCGCCTATGCTGACCTTCCTGTCACTGTGCAGCTTGTGCACGCTGCACTTTACCTTGAAACTCGGCAGGGAGAACTCATCCTCGTTCCAGGCCTCCAGAACCGCGCTCCGAGTAAGGGTGAAAGGTCCGCTGTACTCCACAGGCTCCCCCTCCCCTATCCGATACAGCGCCCGGCCGCCGGAAGGGATGTTCGCTATGCTCACCTGAACGCTGTCCTCGAACATATCATTGTCCAGGACGAAAACCGGATTCTCCACCGCCGTCTCCCCTATGCAGGACTGCGGACGGTCCTTTTTCGCGGAGCCGAAGTTCTCGTCAGGAACAGGACTCATCGAGAGCTGCAGGCGTCCGCCCGAGATGATGTCGGAAAATTCGAGATAGGAGCGGGTATAAGGGACTCCGCCGAGCGTGGCGCCGGTGATGTACGGGCAGTCGTCAAGGGACTGCCCCTCGGGAGTCCGGGCGGAGATGACGAAACTGCGCCCGTCCTCGAGATTCCATTTCACCTCGGAGAAAAGAGGCGAGCCGAGCACGAGCTGCGTGCTTCCCGGGGTGACGCTGTACAGTCCGGCGGCACTCATCACGTACCAGGCCGACATCTGTCCGCAGTCATCGTTACCGCAGAGACCGTCCGGCGAGTCATCATAGAGGGTGGTAAGGATTTCCCGAACCTGCTTCTGGGTCTTCCAAGGCTTGCCGGCATAGGCATAGAGATACGCCACGTGATGACTCGGCTCGTTGCCGTGGGCGTATTGGCCGATCAGGCCGGTTATGTCGACTTGAGTGCGCCCGGAAGTGCGCGACTGCGCGGAGAAGAGAGCGTCGATCCTGTCGCAGTAGGCTTCATCCCCGCCGAGCAGCACGATGTGCCGCTGCACGTCCTGAGGCACGAAGAAGCTGTATTGCCAGGAGTTGGCCTCGGTGAAGTGGTTGTTCACCTCGCGCGGGTCGAACGGAGTCTGCCAGCGGCCGTTCAGGCGAGCGCGCATAAATCCGGTCGAAGCGTCGAAGCTATTCGCCCAATATGTCGCATATCTGCGGAATTCGGCGGCCGTCGCGGCGTACTCCGCATTCCCCGGATGCTTCTGGAGGAGCATCTGCGCGACACGGCTCACGCACCACGCGTCGTAGGCATACTCGAGAGTCTTGGAGACTGACTCGTGCTCATCGTCAGCGAGAATGCCCCCGTTCGCGTAGAAACTGTCGAGTCCGTACTCGTGCTTTTTCGCTGAAGCGACCATCGCTTCGAGCATCCGCTCCGCATCGAAGTCTATCCCCTTGGCGAGCGCGTCCGCTATCACGGAAACGCTGTTATAGCCTATCATACAGTTAGTTTCGTAACCGGAAAGCTCCCATATCGGAAGTTTTCCGCACTCATCGTAGATGCTCCGGAAAGTCTTGAGAAAGTCTTTCGTGCGTTCGCGCTCGATGATGGTGAAGAGCGGGTGCAGGGCGCGGAAGGTGTCCCAGAGCGAGAAGACGTGGTAGCGCTCGAAGCCCTCCGCCCTGTGCACCTCGCGGTCCATTCCCCGGTACTCCCCGTTAAAGTCGGAGTAGAGGCTCGGATGAATCGCAGAGTGGTACATCGCTGTATAGAAGGTTCTGAGACGTCCGGTGTCTGAGGATGTCACCTCGATCTTTCCGAGGTAGGCGTTCCAAGCGGCGACGGCGGCCTTGCGCGCCTGCGAGAGGTCTCTGTAGCCGTCGGAGAGGAGATTCCCCCGGGCGTTCTCGACGGAGACGGAGGAGATTCCCACGCGCACGCCGACCATCTGTCCGTTACGGTGTCTGCTTCCGCGCTCGAACTCGAGAAGCGCTCCCCTGTCCCCGAAGTTCTTCATCCGCGCTATCGGGACGCTGAATTCCATATAGAAATACAGGTCCTGGTCCTGAGACCAGCTGGAGGAGCGGCGGCGACCGCAGATGACCGTCCTGCCCTCTCCTTCCGCAGTCACGGTCTGTTCCGTCCGTTCAGTGAAAGGATAGAAAGAAATGTAGGAGTCCAGAAGGGCGTCCCTGTGGTTCAGGTCTATGATGATCTGCGGGACTGCGTTCTTTTCGAAAATGTATTCGTGATAGCCGCTGCGCCTGCCGACGGAAAGGCGGGCCGTCACTGCCGGAGCGTCCAGATAGACAGCATAGAAACCCGCCGAGGCCGTTTCCCGGCTGTGCGAGAAAGTCGAGGCGTAGGCGTTCCGGTCGAGGGTCTCAGAATCATAATTCCTCACGGGCATTACAAGCACGTCGCAGAGGTCGTCGCAGCCCGTTCCGCTGAGGTGAGTGTGGCTGAAGCCGTAGATGAGGGAGTCGGAATAGTGGTAGCCGGAACATCCGTCCCAGTCTCCGCTGCGCGGGCGCGTGTCGGGGCTGAGCTGCACCATCCCGAAAGGCCAGACCGCACCCGGGAAGGTGTGCCCGGTGAAGTCGGTTCCGACCATAGGATTCACGTAAGAGGCGGGAGAGGTCTGCGCGGTACGCGCAAAAGACATTGTGGCCAGCAAGCCGGCCAATGCCGTAACGAGTAGATGTCTTTTCATAAGGCACTCGGGTTTTTCATTTCCGACAAATATATCAAAAATTCCGCAATGCCGCCCCCACCTCGCTCCGGTATCTACAATGACATCCTGATTCCCGCTATGAACTGTCTGCCTTTCAGTCTGGAGGATACCGAGACGGTACGGAATTCACTGACGTGTTTTCTCGTAAACTCACGGCAGTCGAATACATTGCGGCATTCTGCCGAGACCGTCAGCTTCCGGAACTGCCGGGACACTGACAGCTTGAGCAGTGGAGCGTTGGATACGGACTTATCGACAGTATCATCGTAGCGGTAATGTGCAGATGCCATAAGCGAGTACGTTCTGAACGGGGTCAGAGAGAGCGAGGCGGAAGTTGTGACCGTATTGCTCCCGGTATTTGACGCCCCCCGGATCTTTGTTCCGGTCCACTCTGTTTTCGAATCCATCGAGAGCCATTCGACAGGACTCATCCTGAAATTGAGGGCCGCCTTGAAGACATCAGTCCGATAAGTCCGCAACTTGGACTGCAGATACAGCCTGTTGTCCGACCTCTGCCATCCTCCATTCAGTTCCACCACGAATAACCTGGTTCCGAAGAATTTGCTCAATGAAGAATTCAAACCATAACTGCCCGAGGACAGTTTCGCGTCCCTGTAGCCGGTCACCGTGACCAGATCGGAATATCTGCTCTCTGAGGTTCTATCCGACCTGTTCCGATAAAAGGACGCGGCAAGGGTCGCGTAGAACATAGAGATATTGTCGGAAAACTTGAGCGAGAGGGTCGAAAACAGTCCGCTTCTCTCCGCCAGACTGTCGGGATATGAAACGGTGCGGTAATCTGTCATCACGGCAGCGGGAAAGAGGGTTTCTACATCTGATCCGGAGCGGTCATAATACAAGCTGGCGTGTGCCTTCAATTTCGGAGTGACAGCCCTCTCCAGACTGAGGGAAGGTGACAGCGAAGGATAAAACAATTCGGGGGAGGCATTTGGGGTGGAGACAGCGTGTAATTTAAGCGGTAATGCCGCTCTGGCCTCTGTCTTGCCGATGAAAAACTTCATCTCCGCCCCGAGTCCGGGAGAAACGGAGAAGATGTCGAGGGCGGCTTCGCCCCCCCGGGCCGATAGCGTCGAGTCCTGCCAACTCTGATTTCAGGCCGAGATATTCCATATTCAGCTGCGCACCCAGATTAAATTTTATCCCTCCCGCAGAAAGGGCGTAAGTTAGGACGTTCTCTGACACGAATGCTTCTCGTCTGAAGGATTGGTGAGCGTCGAAGGCATCCGTCGTATAGATACCCGAATGGTCACTGTGCACGAAATCGGTGATGCTGCCCAGTGTCAAGGCACGGCCGGAAGCTGTCCGGAAGGTCATATCCAGAGCGTTTGAAATCTTGCAGGACGGGAGCCTGTAACGTTGAGCGCCGTCATTCACGGAACCGCTGACCGTTCCCGAATTCGACCTGAACTGTCCCGAGAACGACAATTCATTCATCACATATTTCTTTGACGAATTGTTTTCATAGGTAACTTTACCGGACACGTAACACTTCCCGTCATCGGAGGTATGGTCTTCCATTATGGTCATCGACTGCCCGTCGCCGAAGGAGATCCATTCTGAAGATGAGGATGATTCGTCATAACGTTCCGCCGCCATCTGCAGCGAAGCTCTCAGCTGCCTGTCATCGTCAATCCGTCTCAGATGATTTATGGAAGCTATGGCCGAATGATTATCGTACCAATATTCTTGAGGAAGCGGAAGAGATGTTCTCGACGGGTCCAGTCTCGTCTTGAAATCCTTTTCGAGCATATTGTCCGAAATGAGATAGACTCCCGCCTTGCCGGCATACTGCTGCTGCAGCAGCTCCCGGAGAACATCTTCGCCGAGATTGTTCCCTTTAGCCAAGTACAGGTCCTGGGATTTCCCGGAGAACCTCGTCACGAGAAGTCTTGCATCGAAGAGAGGGAAGCGGGGCGCTCCGAAGAGCGCATCCGAGGTCATCATCCAGACATTTTTCGCACTCTCCTTAAGTATGATGTTAACAGCGCTTTTATCGGTATCCGACACTCCGGAGAGAAGTTTTATCGGCTGATGGTGTTTAAGCACTTCGACACGTGACACCATATCCGGAGAGAGGTTTCCTGTCACCACGCCATAACGGTTCCCCATTAAATCCAAGCCTTCGACATAAAACCTTACGATGTAATCGCCTTCATAGCGTATTCCGCCCGAAGGAGTTACGCTGAGTCCGGGGATTTTTGCCAACAAATCCCCGAGAACCCTCTCCGAGCCGTCAGCAAAAGCGGCGGCGGCATAAACCAAAGTATCTCCTTTCTCCTCTATGGCAGAGGCCGTTACCTTGGATTCACGTATTGTCAAGGCTTGCTGGCGGAGCATAATGCGGAACGGAGGAGTCCGGCCGTCGAGTACAAGAGTTTTCGATTCATATCCCAGACAAGTGACGGTAATCCTGTCGGCCGACTTGCCCTCGGGGACTTTCACGGCAAACGAGCCGCTCTCATCAGACATCGCATAGCCCGTCATCGATGTTCCGTCATAGGCATAGACGAAAGCGCTCACGACAGGAGTGTCGCCATCCGTGTCATAGACGCTTCCTTCCAGCACGTTCTGCGCAAGGCTCACGTCAATCGGGATGCACAATGCACATACAGCCGTCACCAGCTGCACCGGGAACAATCTATTTCTCCTGCCAATACGCATCGGGAATCAATGGAATGTATGATTTCGCCTTACTCCCGCCTGCGGCGCCTTAGCGACTCTGTCCGTACAGGATGCCGTTTACCTTGGCAAAGTACTCCGTATCGCGGCGATATCTCGAATGCATCCTTTCCATTTCTTTCATCGGCAAAGCATATACTCTGGACGCCGGCCTCGATTCCTTTGCTTTCCGGTAGGAATTATCCTCATCCAGACGTCCGCGCCCGATGCGCTCGACACCGATGAGCCTGAAGCTTGCTATGCCTTCGGAATCTTCAGCATAAACTATCAGCCCGGGCGTGCCCCATAGCAGCCAGGGACCTATGTTTATGGGAATCTCTTCAGTATACCATAAAGACCATTCGCGCCCGAGGAATACCCCGCTTGCCTTTTTGCATTGATATCCGGACTGCTCATCCCTCTCATCAGCCAATACCCACTGCGGCATTTCCATCGGCATTGTACCATAAAAGGCTGTCACATCAAAATAATACAAGTTAAATGTACCGCCGGTGAAATCGATCCACGCTTTATCATTGGGCGCAGAGCCGGAAAGACGCGTTCTTTGCCCATAGGCTTCTTCATCCGCCACATTACCGTTTCTGTCGAAAGCTATGACGTCGAGGGAATCTTTCAGAAAAGAAACTTCATTATAGAAGAAAGCCGACTTTCCGTCGAAATCAAGTTTCATTTCACTCCCGCGATAGGAATCGCCTGCGACATCCCTTTTCTGCTGCTGCAGATATGTGAAGCGGAAACAGTTCTGCCCCCGGGTCGAGAACGACACGAAAACGACGCAAAGTATGCAAAACAGCCTTCTCATACGTGGGACAAATATAATTATTCAAAAACGAAAAAAAAAATAGCATTTCACCTTTTCTGATAATATTCACATTATCTGATTCAAGCTGAACACCTCTGCTTTTTTTTGCGGAATGTGGGTAAGAATTATACGATTCCGCCGGCTACAGGCATATTTTTATTATATTTGTGGCGAAAACCGCGTTACTATATTGCGTACTTTAAACCGCATATCTCATATGAAGTTCAAGTTCCTTTTATCCGCAGCCCTCACCGTCATTCTGACAAGTTCCTGCTGCGGAGCCGGAAAGCCGGAGAAAGTCACTGTCGGGGCGGAGAGAACCTCCGAATACACAGAGTCCCTGAAGGGACGTAGAGTAGCCCTGTTCTCGAATCAGACGGGCGTGGTGGGCGACGAACACGTGCTCGATCTCCTTCTGAGGGAAGGCGTGGACATCGTCACCATTTTCTCCCCGGAGCACGGATTCCGGGGAGATGCCGATGCCGGCGAGAGCGTCAGCAGCAGTGTGGACGAGAAGACTGGAGTGAAGATAGTCTCGCTCTACGGGACCGGCTTCGACTATGCCGACAGCGCCAACTTCAAAGATATCGACATAATAATCAGCGATATACAGGATGTGGGACTACGTTTCTACACCTATTATGTGACTATGGTGAAGCTGATGGAGAGCGCGGCGCGTTTCGACAAGAGCTTCCTGGTTCTGGACAGGCCGAATCCGAATGGAATGTACGTGGACGGCCCCATCTTGGATATGAAATACCGCTCCGGCGTGGGCAGACTCCCCATCCCCGTGGTGCACGGCCTCACCCTCGGCGAGATCGCCCTTATGGCGAACGGAGAGGGCTGGCTGGATGACGGCCTGAAAGTGAAGGACCTGAAAGTCGTCGGATGTGACGGCTACACCCACCGGACCAGATACGTCCTGCCGGTAGCCCCGTCGCCGAACCTCAAATCAATGCACGCCGTCTATCTCTACCCGTCCCTCTGCTACTTCGAGGCCACCAAGGTCAGTCTGGGCCGGGGCACGGACAGCCCTTTCGAAATCTACGGCCATCCGGACTTCAAGGCGGATGGAGAACAGCTCTACAGTTTCACTCCGGTAAGTATGCCGGGAGCCAAGGAGCCTCCGCAGATGGGCAATCTCTGCTACGGACGCGACCTTCGCGGCATTCCTGACGAGCAGATTATCGCCGGCGGCCTGAACCTTTCATATCTGATAGACGCCTACCGCCACATAGAAAACCACGAGGGCTTCTTCCGCTCCTTCTTCGAGCTGCTCATCGGCAGGGGGGACATCCGCTCTATGATAGAGGAAGGCAAGAGCGCGGAAGAAATCAAGGCCACCTGGGCAGATGACGTGGAGACCTTCAAGGTCCTGAGAAGCAAGTATCTCCTTTACGAAGAATAATATGACTCCATTTACGATACTCGCCACCATAGCGGCGTACTTCCTCCTGCTGTTCATCATCTCCTGGGCGGTAAATCGCCGGAAAGACACCGACTACTTCGGAGGGAAGCAGACCCCGTGGATCATAGCCGCCATCGCGGCGATGGGAGCACCCATCTCGGGCGTGACATTCATCTCGGTCCCGGGTATGGTCATCGACAAGGGATGGTCCTACCTGCAGATGGTCCTCGGCTTCGTAATCGGCTATATCATAATAGCCTACGTCCTGATTCCCCTGTTCTACAGGAAAAACCTCGTCTCCATCTACAGCTATCTCGACGAGCGTTTCGGAGTCTCCACCCACAAGACAGGCGCGTGGTTCTTCTTCATCTCCAAGATGCTCGGAGCCTCCGTACGCTTCTTCGTAGTCTGCATCGTGCTCCAGAGCCTCGTCTTCGGGCCGCTCGGCTTCCCCTTCGCGGCCAATGTAGCCATAACCATCGCCCTCATCTGCCTCTACACGGCCCGGGGCGGAGTCAAGACCGTGATCTGGACTGACACCCTCAAGAGCCTCTGCCTCATACTCACCGTGGTGCTGTGCATCATAGTCATCGCCAAGGCGCTGGGCGTGGAGGGTCTCTTTTCCGCAGTGGCCGCAGACGAGAGTTCCCGCATATTCTTCTTCGATGACCCTAAATCCGGAATATATTTCTGGAAACAGTTCCTCGCCGGCATCTTTATGGTCATCGCCACCACCGGGCTGGACCAGGACCTGATGCAGAGAAACCTCAGCTGCAAGAATTATAAAGACGCACAGAAAAGTCTGATTTTCAGCGTATTCACCCAGGCCATAGTCATCACCCTCTTCCTCATTCTGGGAAGCCTCCTGCTGCTCTACTACCGCAGCAATCTGGGCGACACCGCCGCCCTCGGCTCGAGCGACAACCTTTTCGGAGCCGTCGTAGCCTCCGAAGGTATGCCGGTCATCGTGGGCATACTCTTCATCCTGGGCCTCATATCCGCCTCCTATTCGGCCGCCGGCTCAGCCCTCACGGCCCTCACCACCTCCTTCACGGTGGACATACTGAAAACCGACCTCAAGTCGGAGGAAATGAAAAAGAAGCGCAAGGCCGTTCATTATTCTATGGCCGTGATGATGGGACTCGTCATCATAGTCTTCAACATCATAAACAGCCAGGATGCCATCAGCGCGGTCTATACCCTCGCAAGCTACACCTACGGCCCTATCCTCGGCCTGTTCTGCTTCGGAATGTTCAGCCGCAGGAGCATCCGCGACAGGTGGGTCCCCCTCATCTGCATCGCGGCTCCGCTCATCTGCTTCCTGGTCAGATACGCCCTTCTGCACTGCACCGGCTACGTAATGAGCTTCGAGCTGCTGCTGCTCAACGCCGCGCTCACCATACTCGGACTCTTCGCGCTTTCGCGCAGGACTGCATAAGTGAATACAGCTATGTATAGAGAAATAAGAATACTGTCGATTCTCTGCATCACGTTTATAGTCTGCGGCGCGACTCTGTCCCCCGTGTCGGCGCAGGACAGTTCTGACCATAACATATATTACAAGGGAGGCATCACCCGGGGAGACCCTTCCCGCAGACGCATCAGCTTGGTGTTCACCGCCGCCGACAGGGCGGACGGGACGAAGCCCATCATCGAGGCTCTGAAAAGGCATGGGATAAAGGGGGCTTTCTTTTTCACGGGAGTGTTCTTCGAAAGGTTTCCGGACGAAGTGCGCGCCCTGCTCGATGAAGGACACTATGTGGGAAGCCACAGCTACGGGCATCTGCTGTATGCCCCTTGGGGGAACGGCGACTCCACTATCGTGAGCCGGAAGGAGTTCACGGAAGATATGGAAAAGAGCTTCGCCAAGATGGGCGAATTCGGCATCACGGCAGAGACTTCACCCTACTGGATACCCCCATACGAGCACTACAACGACACCATCTCGAAATGGTCGGTGGAAATGGGCCTCAAGCTGATGAACTATACCTCGGGGACGAGGACAAACGGAGACTACACCACTCCGGATATGAAAAACTATATGAGCAGCGACTACATTATGGATTCTGTCCTGGAGTATGAGAGGACACATAAGGACGGTCTCAACGGCCATTTTATGCTCATACATCTCGGGACTTCTCCGCTTCGCACCGACAAGTTCTACAACCGTCTGGAC
>CAVKLO010000005.1:0-1548 GCA_963656985.1 Bulleidia sp.
CCCCCGTTCTTGTCACAGGCGGAGGCGGTGAGAGCCAGCATAGATAATAGGTATAGTACGTATTTCATCGTTTACTTTTCCATATGCTCCTGGAAGCAGGTATTCACCAGAGTGAGTTCGCTGCCGCCGGCGGTGCGTCCGAAGTCGAAGAATACGACGACCTTGTCGTAGTCGCAGTTAGGAACGAGGCTTTCCTTCTTTATGGTGAAGTCCTCGTCTTCCGGAACGGAGATGGCGTTGTCATAGACCATAAAGTTATCCGTGTCGTTCTCGAGCCAGGCTATCTTCAGAGTGACCGTGCAGGCGCTGCTGCAGTGTATGGTGGTGCAGAAGTCATAGGTCTTCGAAGCGCTTGCCGGAATCTCGGTCTGGAATATGGTCTGTCCCTGCCACTCGCTGCCTCCGATTCCGTCCGGAATCACGATCCGGCAGTCCTTCTTCGTCTCGTCCGTCCACTCGAACTCCGGATTCGCTATCTGGCCCCAGCCCGCATCCGCGTACCAGTATCCCATAGTGATGGCGCCGCTTCTCCAGAGGTTAGTCGCGCCTTCTATATCGTAGTAGGTCTGGACAGGACCGGTGTAAGGCTTGCAGCTCACATCCAGAGTGCCGTCACGGTCGATGAAGGTGAAGGTGTAGTATCCTTCCACGCCTTCCTTTATGTAGATATTGCCGTTGTCGCCGCCGTCAGAGCCGCCGCCCAGATAGGCGACATCCCCGAGTTCCACGGTGCCGTAATTCGCGTAACCCCATTCGACGCCCCAGTTCGCCTGGCCGAAGATCTTGAAATCTTTGCCGGCCACCACTTCACCGGTAATCTGGTAGGTGTTGTCTCCGACAAGGGCGAGAGGCAGGTCCATCGAACCCGTGCTCCAGCCCGGAGCACCGGTCGCGGACGGTTTACCGATACCGGTGCCGATGACCCAGAGGGCCTTGGCGTTCTCGTATGTGGCGAGTTCTCCGTCAGCGAGAGGCATAGCCTTGATCCAGTTGTCGGCATATACGATGCGGTAGTCGCCGTCTGCGGCATTGAACTTCAGGTTGCCGCTGTCCACCGCCTTGAAGTAGTCGGGGTCGAGCCAGATCGCTGCGAGGTCGATGCCGGTCACGGCGATGTTCTGGCCCTTGGCGAGGGTGATGTCGAGTGAGCCTTCGAGCGGCTGACCGCCGAATGTCACTTCAGGAGCCTTGTAGTCACGCGGACGGAACTTCCACTGCCAGCTGATTCCATCTCCCACGTGTACCAGGGTGAGGCTGTTCTCGCTGATTTCCGTCACGTGGAATTCAGGATTGCTGAACATCAGATCGTTCGGAACGTATCCGATGATGACTCCTTCAGGAAGCGTGAGAATCTCGCCGTCGAAGCTGTATGTGCTCGTCTGAGCGTCCCAAGGCATAGAGAAGTCATTACCGTCGTGAGGGTTGATGTCCGAGCCGATGACGGTTACGCCATTGTTCACGTAGATGAGTCCGTCTTCGCCCGCGCTGAAGCTATAAGTCCCGTCAGGGTAGAAGGTGAGAACGTCGTCATACATACCGCTGCCCTCC
>CAVKLO010000005.1:1558-15046 GCA_963656985.1 Bulleidia sp.
CCACCATCCTGCGGCTTCCTCAAGCGAAGGCCCGCAGGCCAGATGGCCCTTCGTGGCGGCGTCCATAACCCAGGCCTTGCCTTCCGCAGTCGTTCCGGCGAGAAGCTCCTCCGGACCCGCCTTCTTCACGAACGGCACGAGGCTGTAATGCCAGGCTATGCTGCCGTTGTCGATTACGAGGCTGAGGTTCTTCTTTATCTTCGAGGTAGCGGTCTCGATGAAGCGGTAGCGAGGATTCGTGAGAGCTTCCGGGTTAGGGATGTAGGAGAGGTTGCAGCCTTCCTTGAGCACGAGATAGATTTCCTCTATGCCGGCGTCGTTCCAGCTGTTCTCGATGCTGTATGTGGACTCGTAGGCATCCATAGGCACGAGGTAGTCGTTCCCGTCGCCGGAGTAATACTCCGGCATCACGCCCGACTCCTTGTTCACGTAAACCTGCCCGTCGCCCGGGTTGAAGCTGTACTGCCCGTCGGCGGTGAAGGTCATACTGTCGTCATAGAGGCTCCAGTCCGCCTTTTCGTTGGCCTTGGCCGACCACCAGCCGGTGCCGTCGGAACCCGGCTCGCCGCAGCCGAAGTGGCCGTCTTTCTCATAGTCCCAGCCCCAGGTGTTGGCGACAGCCTTCATATAAGGAGTGGCGTCGAACGGGTCCCTGTAGGTGTTCTCCATCGTGAAGGTGACCATCTTGGAACCCTGCGAGATGCCGTTGGCGTTGTATGCCTTGAGCTCGACGCTGTGCTCTCCGGCGTCGCGGATGCGGAGGACGATGCCGTTCTGCGCGTAAGCGTATTTCTTCGAAGCCTTGCCGTCTATCTTCTCTTCGCCGAAAATCCAGAGCGGAACGACTCCCTTGTCCTCCACCTCGAAGGTGACCATATTGGTGGTCTGGTCGATGCTGATCTTCGGAGTGAGTTCTGAGGCCTGCGGAAGCCGGTTCTGGTCAGGCTCCACGTAGTCTATCTTGCAGCTTGCGGCGAGGAGCGCCACAGCGGCTATGGCCGCATATTTAAATGTACTTTTCATAATCCGACCCGATTAATAGTTGTTCTGTACCAGATTAGGATCCTTGTCCATTTCGGACTGAGGTATAGGCCAGTATTTCTTGGACTCTGTCCAGTCGTTCTGGCGGAAGGCGTGGTTCGAAGCCTTGAGGACGGAGGAGGCGAGGCCTGTGCGGATGAGGTCCCAGTAACGCTTGCCTTCTCCCACGAACTCTTTGTGGCGCTCCTGGATGATGTCTTCGCGGCTTGTGCCGGTATCCTGGCACTTCGCGCGGTCACGCACCATCTGAAGGTAGGAGCTTCCGTCGGAGCCGAGGAGCAGTGAAAGCTCGGCGGCGTTCAGCAGGGTCTCGGAGAAGCGGTAAACGCGTGAGTTGTTGCCGTAGTTCATCGTGTCGGCGGCCAGATAGCCGTGGTTGCCGTTCTTGCGGGCGATGTACTTCAGCAGATAGTAGCCTTCCGATTCCCAGCGCGGAGAGCAGCTCTCCTTGCCTCCGGTCGAAGTGACGTAGGTCTCGATGTTCAGGATGCCTCCGTCGCGGCGGATGTCGGTGTCGTCATACATATCGTAGGCGCTCTTGGCCACGCCGCCGAAGCCCCATCCGTCGGCGAAATCTGTCGTTGCTCCAGGGATGCCGATAAGGACCGGATAAACGGCGCCGCCGCAGGCGATAGGGGAACCCCAGTCACGCACCGCGCCCTCGGAGATGTAGTTTATCTCCCAGATGGACTCGGCGTTCCACTCGCCGCTCTCCTCGAAGATGCCGGCGAAGTCATCCACCAGAGCATACTGTCCGCAGTCGATGATCTCCTTCATATAATTCAGGGCGGTCTGATAGCGGGAGTTGTCGTTCTGGTACATAACCGCGTCGGCGTAGAGCATATAGGCCATAGCCTTGGTGATGCGGCCTTCCTTGCCTCCGTCAGCCTTCATAGGCAGGACATTGAGGGCGAGGGCGTCCTCTATGGTCTTCACGATTCCGGCATATACCTCGTCGTGGCCGAGTTGTGCGCAGAGATACGGGGCGGTGAGGTTCTCCTCGTAGTAAGGAACGTTGCCCCAGAATTTCCAGAGCCAGTTATAGTAGTAGGCGCGGAGCACCATAGCCTCCGCACGGTAGAGATTCTTGGTTTCCTCCGACATTCCCGGAACATCCGAAACGTGCTCC
The DNA here is from genome assembly GCA_963656985.1 of Bulleidia sp. Classification (GTDB taxonomy): domain Bacteria; phylum Bacteroidota; class Bacteroidia; order Bacteroidales; family UBA932; genus Cryptobacteroides. Next base: position 3,729 of record CAVKLO010000005.1, read on the forward strand.
AGAACCACGCAGGCGCGGTTGATTCCGGAGTAGCAGATAGTCCAGATCTGGTTGCAGACGTCAGTGGAAGTGGCCGTGTAGTAGTGCGTCTTCACGAGTATCGGCTGGTCGCCTTCGTTCGAGCCGCCGCAGTAGATGTCGTCGGCCATCACGTCGGAGACGAGCTTCAGATCGTCGTACTGGTAGAAATAGTCGAACCAGTGGAGCGGGTCATAAGCTGCCACGAGAGCCTCGTACATACGGTTTTCATTTATGAAATACTCGTCGATAGGCTCCGAGGAGTTGTGTTTCGCCGTGATGAAGTCTTTGCCGCAAGAGGTCGCAAGGATCGTAACGGCTGCACAAAGAAGGTAAAATATCTTTTTCATATTCTGTTACGGCTTTATCATTTAACTAAGGAAGCGGTGCCGAATGTGAGATTGACGCCGAAAGAGATGGTTCTGGCCTGCGGATATACGCCGCGGTCGATGCCGACTTCAGTGCCGTAGCCGGAGTTGCCGCCGGTCACTTCAGGGTCGCAGCCCGTGTACTTGGTGAGAGTGAAGAGGTTCTCGGCCTGTACATAGACTCTGAGACGGTCGATGCCCGCCTTGCCGGTGAGGCTCTGAGGAAGAGTGTAGCCGAGCTGGACGTTGCGGGCCCTCATAAAGGCGCCGTTCTCGAGCCAGAGGTCGGATACGCGGTAGTTCTCATTTGCCGAATCGAAGACGAAGCGCGGCTGGCTGTTCGTGGAGCCTTCGCCCGTCCAGCGGTTCAGTATGGTCTTAGGCAGGTTTATGTAGTAGAGGTCGGTACGTCTGGTCACGTTGAAGATGGACACGTTTCCGAACTGGCCCTGGAGGAGCATATTGAAGTCGAATCCCTTCCACTCGAAACCGAGGTTGATGCCGAAGGTCCAGTCAGGGATACCCTTGCCGATTTTAGTGCGGTCGTCATCGTTTATGACTCCGTCACCGTTGATGTCCACGAAGCGCACGTCTCCCGGAACAGCATTAGGCTGCAGGAGAGCTCCGTCCGCGTTCACGTAGCTGTTCACTTCAGCGGCGTTCTGGAAGATTCCGTCCGTCTTCCATCCGTAGAAATACGGGAACGGAAGGCCCACGTCGCCTCTGGACAGGGTGCCTATCTTGTGCGAGGAGCAGCTCAGGTAGGTGGACTCGTCTCCGAGATAGGTGAGGCGGTTTCTGGTGTAGGTGGCGTTCGCGCCGATATGGTAGCTGAAGTCACCGATGTTGCCTCTGTAGTTCACGTCGAACTCGACGCCGCTGTTCACCATATCGCCGAGGTTGCCGGTAGGGGCGGAGTCGCCCGCATAGGAAGGAACAGGCATAGAGAGAAGCATACCCGCGGTCTTCTTGCGGTACCAGTCAGCGGTGAAGGTGACTTTGTTACCGAGGAAGCCGAGGTCGAGACCGAGGTCGGCCTGGCGGGACTCTTCCCACTTCACGTCCGGGTTCGCGAGGCCCGAAGGCTTCGCTCCGATGCTGATGGCCTCGGTGCCCGTGGCTCCGGAGCCGAAGGCGTAGTTGTTCCCGGAATTCATATAAACGGCATAGGTGAAGTTTCCGATGTCGTCGTTACCGTTCACGCCGTAGGAGAAGCGGAGCTTTCCGGTGGAGAGCCAAGGCAGGTTCTGCGCGAAGGACTCGTTGCGGAAGTTCCAGCCGAGGGATACGGAAGGGAAGTTGCCCCATTTGTTGTTGTCTCCGAAGCGGCTCGAACCGTCGCGGCGTATCGTGGCCTCGACCATATAGCGCTCATCGTAGTTGTAGCTTACGCGGGCGAAATAGGAGGCGAGGCTGTAAACTATGGAATTCCAGCTGCCCCATCCGTTGCGGTCACCGTCGGCCTGCTGGCCCTTGGTGTTGTTTACGGAAATCTTCCAGTCGTCATAGTCATACATAAGACCCATAGCGGAAGCCCCCACATTGGACGAGGAGGACCGGAGGGCCGACTGTCCGAGAACGGCGTTGACGCCGTGCTTGCCGAAGGATTTCTCCCAGGTGAGGACGTTCTCCACCTGCCAGAGCAGGCTTCTGTTCATCTCCTGGGAGGCGGAAGAGCCGTAGGCGGTCTTCTGCACGATGGAGGCGTTGCCGGACTTGTCGTAGGTGGTGGTCTCCGTGATCTGGTCGTACTTGTAGTTCTTCGAGGAGAGGTAGTACGGCAGCGAATAGCCGTGGTTGCCCCAGAACGCGAGGTCCACTCCTACGGAGGACTTGAATCTCAGGCCTCCGAAGAGCTGCAGGGTGGCGGAAGCGTTGCCCACGAACTTGTCGGTGTCGTATTTGGTGCCCGGCTGCGAGAGCATCGCGAGCGGGTTGCTCTGCTCGTTGTACTTCACGCCGTCCACGATGCTGTAGGCTCTGCCATCGGCGTCGCGGAGGATGTACGGGTAGGCCGAAGGATAATTGGCCGCGAAGGCGGCCTCCTCGGCGTCGGTCATATAGATGCTCTCGATCGGAGACATTCCGATGGCGGAACCGAGCGGCGAACCGTACTCGGTGTTCGTGGAGATGCCGGTGGAGTTTATGCGGGCGTAGGATGCGCTGGTGTTTATGTCCATCCGGTTCAGGAAGTTGCGCTGCGACGAAGCGTCGAAGAGGTTTATGTCTATGTTCTCGTGGAGAGTGAAACGCTCGTAGTTGCTTCTGCCGTAGTTTCCGCCGACGATACCCTCATTCGAGAGGTAGCCGCCGGAGATGGCGTATTTCACCTTCTCGCTGCCGCCGGAGATGCTCAGGTCGTGCTTTACGATCGGGGCGTTGTCGTTGAATACCGCGCTCACCCAGTCGGTGCCTTCGCCGTACTGGTAAGGGTTGTCGTAGATAGGCTCGCTGCCGGAGTTTATGTAGCCTTCATTCATCATAATGGCGTACTCGGTGGCGTTCAGGACCGAAGGCTTTCTCCAAGGGTTCTGGAAGCCGTAGGAGGCGTTGTAGCTGATGGTGGCCTTGCCGGCGGCGCCCTTCTTCGTGGTGACGAGGATGACGCCGTTCGACGCGCGTGCGCCGTAAACGGCTCCGGAGGCTGCGTCCTTCAGGACTTCGATGCGCTCGATGTCGTTAGGGTTCAGATAGTCGATGCCGCCCGAGATGGCCAGGCCGTCCACGATGTACAGAGGGCTGGAACCGTGGATGGAGCCGACGCCGCGCACGCGGACCTGCGAGGATGCGTCGGGAGCGCCGGACGAAGCCGTCACGAACACTCCGGAGGTCATACCCTGGAGGACTGCGTCGATGCGGTTGTGTGACTGTGTCTTGAGGTCGTCGGAAGTGATGGAGGAGATGGCCGCTGTCACTACGCTCTTCTTCTGGACGCCGTAGCCCACGACCACCACGTCGTCAAGCCAGGTATTGTCCTCTTCCAGAACGAAGTTCACGACGCTGCGGTCTCCGAGGACCGCCGTCGCGGATTTCATTCCGACGGACTGGGCTACCAGGACGGTTTCGGGGGAGAACCTGCCCTGGAGGACATAGTTTCCGTCCGCGTCCGTACTGGTTCCCGCGGAGGTCCCCTGAACCATAACTGCGGCTCCTATGACCGGCAGTCCGGTTCCATCCGTGACAGTACCCCTTACTTCCTGGGCGTGTGCGAACGCACCGCCCGCGCACAGGACTGCGAGAGCCAGCGCGATTTTTCGTACAAGGTGTTTCATTGGATAAAAATGGTTAAATTGTTAGTTATTGTGTGTATAAATATGCAGTCAGTATTCCCGTGGGAATACACAAAGTTAAGTAAAGCGGCCGAACCCTCAAACGTTTCAGCCGAGGGTAGTCCCAAAAAGTGGAAGCGTAAAACGGAACTGCCTGTCAGTCAGACTGAAAGGTAGTACAATAAGTGGGTTTTCAGTGGTGTCTATGTGGACTGCGAAGAGTTCGCGGAGCCCAGATTTTTCACTATTTCCTCGAAATTCTCTCTGTCCGGAAGGGCCGCGTTCTTTATCTGCGCTCTATAATTATAAATGGTATTTACAGAGTAGCGCAGGAGCGAGGCGATGTGCGAGGACTGGGTGATGCCGAGGCGGATGAGCGCGAAAATGCGCAGTTCGGTGTTCAGCAGCTCGTCCTTTTTCAGCTCGATCCTGGCCTCCGGGCGCAGCAGGGAGTTGAACTCGCTCACGAAATTCGGATACAGCTGCAGGAAGGCGTTGTCGAAGGCCTTGTAGAAAGCGCGTATCTCCGCTTCGGCCTCGGACAGGGGCACGAACTTGCGGAGCTTGTCGATATAGTCCGAGCACATCGAAAGGAAGAGGGCTATGTACTCCTCCTTCGCCGTGTTCGCCTCGGAGAGCCGGGCGATCGCAGTCTGCAGCTTGGCGTTGCTCTCCGCGAGCGAGTCGGAATACTCCCGGATCCGCGAGTTCATAGCGGTGATCTGCGTGTGCTGCTCGCGCAGCCTCCGGTTCATCCTGACCATCATAGCCAGTATGACCAGCAGGCCTGCGGCCAATACTGATATGAAAATCAGAAGGTTACGCGTCATAGAGACGTGCCTCCTCTGCGAGGAGAGGAAGGCATTCTCTATTTCCGGGATGCTGAGGGCGATCTGCCAGGGGCGCAGCTTGGAGTTGAAGTCCAGGGCGTCCTGAAGGGAAATCTGGGTATAGTGGAAGGCGCGCGCGATGTCGATATTGTCCTGGAAAAGAATCTGGGCCAGGCTGAAAAGGGAGGCGTTGTCCTTTACGGAGGCTCTCGCGTCCGCCATCGCGGAGCGCAGGAACCACAGCGCGGAGTCGTCGCGTCTGCCCAGGTCCCGGCAGGTGACCGCCTTGTAATAGGCCGCTATGGCGTAGTCGTGGGAGGAGGGATTCAGGACGTCGAGCGAGCGCGTGAACACCGAATCGGCCTTCTCCGCCTGTCCGAGCCGCAGATATTCGCGGGCGACCATCTCTTGGTGCAGCGGAAGCGTGTCGTCCGTCATCGCGATGATGCGCGAGCGGTAGTAGGCGACCTTGCCGATCATACGCGCGTGGTCCTCGGCGGTGGGGGAGTACTCGGCGAAGTCGGCGTTGAAGCGCTGCTGGTAGTCGCACCACTCGAGCCTCTGCGCCGCATCGAACGAAGCCGTATCGATCTGTCTGCTCAGATTCGAGCTTTCGAGATACATCCCCGAGACGCAGAGCAGCATCGCGCGGCGCATCAGCACGTCCGTTTTCCTGTGGCCGTCGGCCAATCCCGTAGCGATGGAGTCCTGCTTTTCGAGGGCTTCCGAGGCCATACTGAAGCTGTATGCGAAGGTCTCCCTGTAGAGCTGTCCCCAGAGCTCGTAGGCGGTCGAGGGTGGGGTGGCCGGATCGGAGGCGCGCTCGCGGAGAGTGCCGAGCAGCTGCTCCTTCGCCGCACGGAATTCAGGGGCCATCCCGAGGGTGGCGTCAAGATTATCCAGTTCCCTCATCAGACTGTGGGGAACGGTTCCCGACGAACAGAGGGTGAAAAGTATCAAAATATAAGCAAAAATGCGTTTCACACTGATAAAATGTATTCCCGTGTGTAAAGATAATAAAAAATCTCTTATATTCGCAGCAATATTTTTCTAACCGCATTTATGAAAAGAAAATTCAAGCTCCCGAACGGAGTCCTCTGCCTCCTCGTGGTGACAGGACTCTTCTTCTATCTCGGGTCCGTAATGGGTACGGCCAATATGCTGAACACCATTATGCACACGGCTCACGACCTTCTTCTGAACACGGTGTTCTTCCTGATGTCCATCTGCGTCATTATGGGTGCGCTGAGCAAGATTTTCGTGGAGTTCGGGGTGGTCTCCCTCATCGAGAAGTGCCTCCGTCCCCTGATGAAGCCGCTGTTCAGGCTGCCGGGCGTGGCCTCGCTGGGAGCGGTGATGACTTTCCTTTCGGATAATCCGGCCATCATTTCGCTGGCACACGACAAGAGTTTCAGCAAATATTTCAAGAAATACCAATATATCTCCCTTACGAATTTCGGCACCGCTTTCGGTATGGGTATGCTCGTGATCGTGTTTATGCTCGGGCAGGGCTTTACCTGGGAGCCACTTGTGGGCCTTTTCGGAGCTTTCTGCGGCTGTATAGTCTCGACGCGCCTTATGCAGCGCTTCATCCTGAAGGCCCGTCCCGAGTTCAGGGACGAGCCGGCTGACGAGAATGCGGAGGCCATAGCGGAGATAGAGACCGCGCAGTATCAGAGCAAGTCTATGTTCACCAGGATTCTGGACGCCGTACTGGACGGAGGAAAGAGCGGTGTGGAGGTGGGAATGTCCATCATTCCCGGAGTGCTCGTGATCTCGACTCTGGTGATGATGCTGACCTTCGGACCCGATACCGCCACGGGAGTCTATGACGGTGCGGCCTATCAGGGGACCGAGTTCCTGCCGTGGCTCGCGGACAAGATAAGTTTCGTCTTCGAGTGGCTCTTCGGTTTCCACGACCCTCATCTGGTGGCCTTCCCGATTACGGCTCTCGGAGCCGTGGGTGCGGCCCTCAGTCTCATTCCCAATTTCGTGGCCCAGGGCTGGGTGGACGGGAACGCCATCGCCGTCTGCACCGCCATCGGTATGTGCTGGAGCGGCTATCTCAGCACCCATACCGCTATGCTCGACTCTCTCGGCTATCGCGAGTTCACTCCCAAGGCCATCGGGGCCCATACCGTCGGCGGCCTCTGCGCCGGCATCACCGCGCATCTGGTCTATGTGCTGATAATGATGCTCTGAGGGCGGGGATGCCCGAGCAGGTCGGGCATGGCGAGGAACGCAGGTCGGGCATGACGAGGAGCGGAGATTGCCGTTTTTTTCTTACCTTTGCGCCCGCAAGTCGAAAGCGGCCCCGGATTCATACGGAAAGAGGGTGTCTGGAGATTCTGCAGCTTGGCAGAGCTGTAAACTCCTACCGGCGACGATGAAGTCGCCTTACCCTAAAAACCGTTCAGTATGAATCAGTCACAGAAAGGTAAACTGAGCTTTACCATCCTATCCATCTCCCTTCTCACCGTAATGGCGGGCGCGGCGGTCGCACCCGCATTGGGCGTAGCCCGCGAACACTTCGCCGGCGAAAGTGCTATGCTGGTGCAGCTTATCGTCAGTATGCCGGCGCTGGCGATCATAGTCACGAACTTTTTCTTCGCGTCGCTCTGCCGGCTGCTGAAGACGCGCACGCTGGCGCTGCTCGGGCTCGCGCTGTACGTGGTGACAGGCGCGGGGGTCTATTTCGCGGACGGCATCCGGACGGTGCTGACGCTGCGGGCGTTGCTGGGCGTGAGCGTGGGTATGATAATGCCGCTCTCCACCGGTCTGCTCGCGTACTACTTCCCGCCCGAGCAGCAGGCCCGCCTGATGGGGCTCTCCGCGTTTATGAGCCAGACCGGCGGGGTAATCGCCACGCTGCTGAGCGGCCTGCTCGCGAACATAAGCTGGAACTGCGCGTTCCTGGTGTACCTGCTCGGGCTGTTCGCTGCGGTGCTCGTCGCGCTGTACCTGCCGAACGAGAGACTCGTCACGGGCGAGCAGACGATGAAGCATTCGCCGGACTTCTACGAAAGCGAGACGGGAGTCACCCGCGCGCGCAAAAAGCCCGGCAGACCCGCAGCGTCGCTGATGCGCTTCGCCCCGTCCGTGACGGGAATGTACCTCCAGATGCTGCTCTTCTTCATTTTTCCGACCAATTTCGCCATCACGGCCGCGGCCAATCCCGCATTGACGGGAAATGCCATTACGCTGATTATGGTGGGACTCGACGTGGTGGCTGCGGTCATCGGACTCGTGTTCGGCCTTATGATGAGGCACATCGGCAGGTATATGAAATACCTGGCTCCGTTGACCTTCATTCTCGGCTACGGCTGCTACGCATTGGGAGTGTCCGTTCCACTGCTTCTCGCCGGGTCTGTGCTCGCGGGCGTTGCGAACGGGGTCGGGATGCCTTACCTGAACACCATCGCCTCCATCAAGGGCGGCAGGGACGCGGCCACGACGGTGATGCCGCTGCTTTCGGCCGCTATGTATCTGGGGCAGTTCACTTCGCCCCTGATCGTGACCCCTCTGGCCTCTCTCATCGGAGGGCCGACGGCCCCATATATAATAGGTGCGGGCTTCAGTGCCGTCTATCTCGTCCAGGCCTTTTGCACCAGAAGATATCAGGCTCTGGCCCCGGTGAGGTGAGATAGCCGACCCTGTCCGCCGGGGTCAACTCTCTCAGCACCCGGCAGGGATTGCCGGCGGCGAGTACGCCGGAAGGGATGTCGCGGGTGACGACGCTTCCAGCGCCGATGACGCTGTCGTCTCCGACGGTGACTCCCGGGGTCACCGTGACATTGCCGCAGAGCCACACTCTGCGGCCTATGGTTATGGGCTTGGGTATCAGCGCTCCGGCTTCACGCTCATCGGGGTCCGGGGAATGGTTTCCGGAGAACAGTCCGACATTCGGGCCTATCAGCGTGCCGCTGCCGATGCTTATCAGTCCGCAGTCGAGCATTATGCAGCCGAAATTTATGTACACGTCATCCCCTATCACTATATTCTTTCCGAATTCGCAGCGGAAATCCGGCTCTATCCACACGCCCTTGCCGACGGAGCGGAAAAGCCGCCGCATTATGTCCCCGCGTTTGTCCACCTCATCGTCCGCAAGACGATTATAGGCCCTGAAGAGCTTCTTCGCCTCCACCCTTCTGTCGAAAAGGTCCCTGTCGAAATCATTGTAGATTTCCCCGGCCTGCATTTTATCCCAATCTGTCATAGTTGTTCTGAAATCTTATAAGCTGTTTTGAAATGGTTCACTTTATTCCTTCCCCGACACTCCGGAGCGGGCATAGCCGGAGCATCGGGCTTACACGGTGATTTCCAGCAGTATCCCCTCGAAGCCACTCACGCAGCTCTCGTAGTAGCCGTCGCCTGTGATGCGCGGGCCGCTCAGTGTTCTGTATCCGTCCGCGTCGAGTCTTGAGGTCAGTGAGTCTACGGCCTCACTGCTCCCTGCGGAAAAGGACAGATGGATGAAACCGGCGCGATACGGACTTTCATTGTCCCCCTCCACTTCGGGGCGGGTCATAATCTCCAGACGGGAATCTCCGCCGGGAAATGTCAGGATATATGTCCTCAGTCCCGTCCTGGGGTTGTGATACAGACTGCCGGATTCAGCCAGAAAGTATGTTTCGAAGAAATGCTTCATTCCTTCCAAGTCTTTGCAATACAAAGCGGTGTGGTCGATTTTCATTATATCGTAATTTGGTTTTTATGTTTCCAGGTGATGTCCGGCCTCTGTCCGGACTGCCACAAGCGATTTGGCGTACTGCTGCGGTGACATCCCGACCTCGCGGCGGAAAAGCCGGGAGAAATACGGCGGGGAGGAGAAGCCGCAGGCATAGCAGACTTCAGTCACGGACAGGCTGCCGTTTTTCAGAAGGTAGCGGGCGTATTCCAGCCTCCGGGCATTCAGGTATTCCACGAAAGTCTGCCCGTAGTGTTTCTTGAAAAAGACGCAGAATGCGGCTTCGTTCATCCCCACATAAGAGGCGATTTCACTCAGCGACACCGGACGCGAAGCGTTGCACGAGACGAAAGTCCGCACCTTCATCTTCCGCTTTTCGTCCTGACTCATCTTGAGGCCGCCTCCCGACTGTCCGGCTCCTGAAGAATCTCCGAGGAGATTCAATATCCTCAGGAATGAGGCCGGACGCTCCTGCCCGTCCTCATCCTTCATCGCGGTCATCAGGGAAACCAGACGTTTCAGAGTACCGCCCGAATACGATGTGGCGGTATTCCGTCTTTCGCGTATGAAGCTGACGCTTTCCAGCAGATCCGGAAAAACACCCGTGACGGCATCCAGAAACAGGTCATCGAAGATGATGGTGATATTGAGGATGTTTCCGCCGGAATCGGTGTATGCCGGATCGAAGTCCCAGCAATGCGGAACTCCCGGAGGGACAAGCACCACTTCACCCTCCCGGAAGGGCTCGGTCAGGTTTCCTATGGTACGCACTCCGCGTCCCGTGAGGATATAGTCCAGCTCCCACGATTCCTGGGAATGCGGGCCTATCTGCCGCTGTGGCGGCAGTCTCACGAAATCGTAGCGGAAATAGCCTTTATCCGGACGGTCAGTCATTCTGCAAACTGCGTGTTTTATCGAAGTATCTGACTTTCTGCAAAGATAAGACAAATATTTGTAAAAATACGTCAAGCCGCACTGCAAAATAAAACCTACCTTTGCCGAACTTGCAAAGATGCCGTTTTGGAAACGGCTTCCGAATGCATTTTGAAACCGCTTCCGGTAATGCGGGAGAATGTCGAAGATTGCCGGCACATTATAAAACGCACTGAACAATGGCAAAAGAAAACGTGTACCTGGAATCCAAACCACGGTATGAAATTCTGGACGGATTGCGCGGCGTCGCCGCGATTATGGTGATTTTTTTCCACCTTTTCGAGACTTATTGCCCGCACGGGGCGCAGCAGCACATAAACCACGGCTATCTCGCGGTGGACTTCTTCTTCGTGCTGTCGGGCTTCGTCATCGGCTACGCCTACGATGACCGCTGGGGGAAGATGACCACCTGGGGTTTCTTCAAACGCCGTCTCGCACGTCTCCATCCGATGGTGATCGCCGGTACGGTCATCGGCTTCGCGATGTTCTATTTCGGGGCCACGGCCTTCCCGGGCGTACTACAGGCCCCCGCCTGGAAAGTGTTCGTCTGCTTCGTGATGGCCCTGTTTATGATTCCGACCGGACCCAAGATGGACATCCGGGGCTGGAGCGAAACTAATTCGTTCAACGGTCCCAACTGGTCCCTCACTCTCGAATACATAGGCAATATCCTCTACGCCTTCCTTTTCCGCAGACTTCCTACGGTCATACTCTGCATCCTCACGGCTCTCGCGGCGGTTCTCACCCTGGACCTTACGCTCGGCTGGGACATCTTCCGGTTCTTCCCGGTACACGAGTTCACGACTCCGGACGGAAAAACTATGAGTTTCGGCGGCCCTCAATACTCCGTCATCGGAGGATGGAGCCTTACCGCGCAGCAGATCTACATCGGCTTCGCCCGCCTGCTGTACCCTTTCCTCTGCGGACTCATCATTTCCCGACTTCTCCCGAAGCATCGCACAGAGAACAACCCGAGCGGAAGTCCTCTTCACGCTAAAGGCGGATTCTGGTGGGCTTCGCTCCTGCTGATCGTCATATTCAGCATTCCTTGCATCGGCGGCGGGCCGGGCATCGCCAACGGAGCATATCAGGCGGTATCCGTGTTGGTGCTGTTCCCTCTCATCGTCCTTCTCGGAGCGGGGAGCAAGACCACTCACGCTTTCAGCGCCAAGGTGTGCAAGTTCCTCGGGGACATCTCATATCCTATCTATAT
>CAVKLO010000006.1:0-14359 GCA_963656985.1 Bulleidia sp.
CCTTCTTCGGGCTGGCGAGGATCCTTACCAGCCCGATCACCGGCAGTAGCAGACCCCAGCCGAACCCTTTGCCGGCTCCTATGTCGCGGCTCCTGCCGAGCAGCGCCCCGACCACGGCGGAGCCTCCGACGGTGCCGGCTATGAGGATAATCGCGGCGACCGCTATCTCAAGGACACCCATATCAGCGCCTCCTCCGCTTCAGGTCCTGCGGCCTTGACGGGCGCGCCGCCCTGGCCTCCGGCTTCGGTGCGCGGTTCCGCTCCTCCATCTTTCTCATAACGCCGGAGAGGTTCTTCTCCACATACTCGACATTATGGTCTCGGCATACCTTCCTCTCAAGGGCCTCCTGAGAGATCGTCGTCCCGTCGCGCTTGATGTGCTGCACCTCTATCGGGTCGTAGCGTCTTCCGGCGAGGGACGGATGAGAGAGGGCGTACCCGAGGCAGGCGAACCTGTGGCAGTCCGTCGGCGAGGTCTCCGAACACATCAGCGCCTGCCTCTCCCCCTTCCTCGCCGCCGCGACTATCTCGTCATAGGTCTTCCTGAACCCTTCCGTCCCGGTCATCTCCTCATAAGACAGGTCCCTCGGGGGCATAGCGGCGAACCGCTCCTTGAAGCCCCTCTCCGAGAACACGTCCTTCCCGTCCGGGCCTCTCATAAGCCAGCCCTTCGGGGCGTGGACCTCCGCCGGGATGCCGAGGGCCTTCGCCGCGAGTATGCCCGCCTCGTCGGCCCCGGTCTGCCCGCCGCTGACGATCTCCCTTATGTTCACACCGCTTTCCGTCAGTTCCTTCAAAGTTCCGGAAACTATGGCGTTGACCTCATTCTGGCTGATGTCGTGCACCGCGAAGGTCTGCATCCCGTTGCCGGCGATGTTCACCTTAAGAGGGGTGGATTTCTCTTTGTACGTCATACACGCAAGGATGTCCGAGGCTATCTCCTTCGGGTCGGCGCTTCCGCTCACCAGCGGTATCTGTATTATCTTCCCCTTGGCGGCCTTCTCCGTGAGCCTCTCTCCGGCCGTGCTGAAGTCCGCGGCAAAAGCGACGGTGAGGTCGGCGGCCTCGGCGTTCTCCCTCGTCCTCCGGGCGTAGCCTCCCGTTGACTGGGTGAACGTCACGCCCTCGACTTCGGAGGGAAACTCCGTCCTCCTGACGTGTCCTCCCATCACGTCGCCGTTGAAGATGTACCTTATCCCCTCCTTCTCCAGCGAGCCCCTCAGCTCCTGCCGGCAGAACTGCGGGAACGCCTTCGACTGCGGCCAGCTGCGGACATCCCTAACCACGGTGATGCCGTTGCGCCGAAGGTTACGGATGAACCCGTCGATCTCGAGGTTCGAGTGGCCGACGGTGAACACCGCGCCCCTATGCAGCGACCCGTAGAGCGCCTCGTCGAAGGTCCTCGCCTCGGAGGATGTGCCGTAGTCGTAGCGGTGTTTGGTCTTCGCCGTCCGCTCCTTCAGGTCCTCCTCGGATACGGGCGCGGCCTTCCTCAGAGTCTCCTCCTTCGCGAGATCCACCATCATAAGCTCCATATTGGATTTCACGAGTCCCTCCTCATCGGGGATGAACCCCGCATCGAGGCACTTCTCCATAATCTTCGACAGCACCTCAGCCGGGCCGTCGTTCTTGAAGAACACCCGCCGGTTGTCGATGGCGGCCTCGAGGTACTCCCCGCCGAACCGCCCTCCGACAGTGTTCGTGTCCACCCGCATCCGTCCCTTGCTGTCCAGCCCGAACTCCCCGTAGGCCGTGGGTCCCTTGTAGAGGACGACACGGTCGCGCTCGACGCCGAGATGCCAGGCCGTGGCGAACCTCAGGTGTCCTTCATCGGGGTTATGTCCCGCCTTCCTCTCCTGCTCGTCCCTGATTTGAAGAGCCTTCTCGCGGAACGAGGCGAACTCCGACCGGGCCTTCACCCTCCTGTCCAGCGGGGCGAACCCCTTCGAGTCCGGGAGGTTCGACGGCGAGTAGAGCTTCCCGTCCTTCGTCCTGAAGTACACCTGATGCACCTCAGGACGCTCGGAGTCGATATAGGTGCCGTCGAGGATGTTACCCTCGCTGTCCCGTCTGGTGTCAAGTCTCTCGACCATCCTCTTCAGCCCCTCCCGTCCCACGATGACGCTGTCTGGGTTGAGCTTCAGGATGGCGCTCTCGATGTCGCGCCTCTCCTCGGGGACGGCGTAGACCCTCGCCCTGCCGGGGAGGGAGAGGACGGAGATGAGGGTCGCATCCTCTCCCAAGTCCCGGGCCGGGGACTCGGAGGTCACCTCTCCGAGCCTCAGGAGGGTCTTCTCCGTGTCGTCGAGCCGCTTCCGCTGCTCCGGGGAGAGCAGCGCCCTGGCCCTGTAGGCGATGCTCTCCGGCACTCCGCCGTAGGCTATCTCCGCTAGTCCGCCGGTGAGGGCGGCGACAAGGGAGCTGTCGCCGCCGAGGGCGACGGACCTTCTCACAGCCTCCTCCCAGCTCCGAGTGCCGGACAGGGCGAGGAACGCCGCGGCAAGGGCGTATGCGTCGTCCGCCTTGCCCTCGCCCATAATGTATGTGCCGTCCTTCTCCGGGTCCTCCCTCAGCTGCCCCCGCAGAAGGGCCGAGAGCACCTCGGGCCTGGGCTGTTCGTGGATAATTCCTAGACGTGACCCGATGTCCGCGCCCAGCTTCCTCTCCAGGCGGTAGGCCGCGTCCGAAGCTCTCGTGATGTCCTCACGCATCGGCTCCGGGAACCACCGCAGGTACCGCTCAAGCGAGCGGGAGTGCTCCGCGAAGTCCGTATTCAGCATCGCGTCGGCCCTTCCGATGACGACGGCCCCGCAGAGAGCTTCTCCAAGGCTCTTGGGGTCGAGGCCGCTGAAGTCGCCCTCCCTGAGCGACGCTCCGAGAAGCGCCTCCGTGAGATGCCCCGGGGCGGGCCTGTACACCCGCTCCCTGTAGGTCTTCAGGTCCATCACCCTGTTCTCCTCGAAGAGCGGGAAGAATATCCCGTTGATGTCCGCGATGTTCTCCTTTCTGTACGGGGAGCCGATTATCTCCCCAGCTATGAGTCCCAGCATGGCTTGTGCCCTTTTGTCTTTGTCCTTGGATAAGCAAAGCTACATTGCGGCACTGCCGTTTTCCGGCAGTGCCTTTAAGAAAACGGAGGGGGCGCAGTCGCGCCGCGTCCCCCTCCTGTCAAATCCATATCTGCTTCGTGTGAATGCGCCCGGGCTACGCCCTTCTCACGCGCTTCGGGGCCTCGGCCTTCGTCTCGGCGGCCTTCTCCGTCTTCGCCTCGGCCTGTTTCTCCTCCGCCTTCTTCTCCGGAGCGGCCGTCCTCGCGGCCTCGTTGCGCTTTCTCACGGTCTCCCTCCAGAACGGGGTGTCCACCTTCACGACCTGCCTTGACACGGCGCTGTACTGCACCACCGCGTCGAATGTCCTGCCGTCCTTCGTCTTGAAGTCCTCGATGTAGAGGTCCTTCCCCTCCGAGAGCAGGTCCACCTGCTCCGGGGTGAACGTGTGGCCGTACATCGTCGGGGCCACCTTCTCGAGGTAGTTCTTCACGTCCGCGCAAGGCGTGGTGAAGAGCTTCTGCGTCCCTCTTACGACCTTGCCTTCCCGGTCGCGCACGAACGCGTCGAAGGACACGAGGCATTTTGTCTTGGTCTCCGTGCCGTCGGCGGCGGTCCTCGTGAGCGTTATCGGGCTGCCGCCGTTCGCGAACGAGTGGCGGGTCTCCTTGCGCACCGCCTCGCCCTTGTCGTCGCGCACCGTATACTCGTAGCTGTCCATAAGGCGCTCGGCCACCTTGTCGCTCCTCAGGGCCTCGCCGTAGACGCTCAGGTCCGGGTTCGGGTTCACGGTGAAATGCTTCACCTCGACCCTGTCGCTGCGGAAGCTGGCCTGCAGCGCCATCGGGCCGATGACCGTGAGGCTGCCCACCTTCGCGTAGGCGTTCACGTAGTCCGTGACCTGCCCGTTTGCGAGCTGGCGCGCCACCTGCTCGTTGCCGAGGATGTAGTCCTTCTTTATGCCGTAGCCGCTCTCGAGCTCGTCCCACGGAATCCTGTCCAGTCTGTCCTTGATGAACTGAGGATAGACGACCGTCTTCTTCTCTGAAGACGCCTTTTCTTGTGTCTGTTCCATACTATGTTGGGGTTTAATGGTGTGTGTTCGGTTTTCAGGGGGCGTTCAGTATCCGGCGGCATTTTCTCTCTCCATTGGAGGCGTTCTGAAGCCACTCGTTAAGGTCGTTGAAGTCCTTGTACTCCCTGCTGTGGTCTATTACCGACGCTTCAGGGTTTGAGACGAGGACTCCGTCCGCTATCTCCCTGCTCGCCTTCCTCCCCGCCCCGTCGTTGTCGAGGTAGAGGTTGACCGTCTTATGGCCGCCTATGAACCCCGCCGCTGCGGAGGCGTTGACGACGCTGTTCAGTACGCAGATGTCCCCGCCCGGGCGGAGGAGCCTGCCGCCGTTCCTTTCCATATACGAGAGGAAGTCGAAGAGGCCCTCGAACACGGCTACGGACTCGGAAGAAGGTTCCCTGCATTCCAGCCCGTCGGCGTCGAGATACGTCGGCGCGGAGCTTGTGCAGCGCTTCCCAGACCTTCCCGTCTCCGGACTTCTCAGCACGAACCCTTCGAGGCTGTTCAGGAAGCCGATGCAGGTCCTGACCTTCTCGCCGGCCCTCACCGCCACCTCGGAGCAGAACCGCCGGACGGTGACCCGGGAGACGCCCCGGCTCTCGGCGTATGCGAGAAGGGACTCGTCACTCAGCGGCGAGACGGATATGACCCTGAACCCCGCCGCTCTCTGTGGGCGTGGGGACATCGCTGTATTCTTTTTGATAGTATTGAACTTGCTTCCGGAGCGGATCTCACGGAGCTTCTCGACGGCTTCGTCGGCCGCGCAGTTCTCGAGGCGCATCACGAGGTCGATGACCCCGCCCTTGCTGCCGTCGCCGAAGTCAGCCCAGGCGTAGCCGTGCGGGAGGATGTGGAACGAGGGGGTGCGCTCGTCGCGGAACGGGGAGCGGATGAACCCGGAGCGCGGGACCGCCTCCGCCAGAGCGTAGTGCCTCAGGACCTCGGCCACCGTGAGCCGTGTCCCTGCGCCTGTGTTGAAGTCCGTCTTGTCCATTCCGTTCCGTTCTGTGCCTTGCGGCATTCGCTTGCTGCGCCGGACCCCGGGGGTCACGGCAATTCCGTTTGTCCGGCCGATCACGGCCTGGTGTATAAAATCCTCTCAGTCAAAAAGAAAATCCTTGACAGGCCCGTCAAATGATTTTTTTTGCTACATTTGACAAAAGAAGATGAATTTATCTTCAATGAGCAAGATTTTATACGCAAAGTAATAAGATTTTATACACATATCCAAGAGAAGTGTATAAAAGTTTATCGGTCTTAAGATGAAAAAAAGAAGTTTCGTGGAGAATTCCAGCAAGTACCTGTCGGAGGACGCTCCGAACAAGAACCTCAAGTTCCTGTCGGAGTTCATGCGGCAGCTGGGGCTGACGATGGAGGACCTGGCCGAGGCGGGCGGCGTACGGACGAACTCCGCGAGGAACTGGTTCCTCGTGGACAACATGAACCTCGCGAAGGTGATGAAGGTGGCCGAGCACTTCGGATATGAGCTGATCATCTCATACGACACCCCGGAGCCGCAGATCGGCCGCACAAGGCTGGTCATCGACGAGCCTCCGGCCCCGCCTTCCCTCGATGTGGACCTGACCCGGCGGCTCGCTTTCATCAGGGTGGCGATGTACAAGACCGGCGTCACCAACGACCTGCTCGCCAAGAAGCTGGGCTACATCAGGGGGGCCGTGCAGAAGTTCTTCCAGACCGACGACACCAGCATCTCAAACATCTACAAGATAGCCGAGGCTTTCGACTGGACCGTGAACATCAGGTTCAAGAAGAAGGCGGTCTGATGTCCCTGCGCCGACCCCTCAAAGAGTACGAGGTCTGCGCGTCCTCTCCTTCTCGTCGGCCACGTACCGCCACCACGGCCTGGCCTCCCTCAAGAGTCCCAGAAAAGCGTCCCTTCCGTACTTCCTGATGAACTCGTCCGGGTCGGACGGCTCGGGGAACGAGGCGACATATATCTCGTCGAAGTCGAAGTCCACATCCTTGACGGTGTGCACAGACCTCATCACGGCCTTCAGCCGCTTGGCGTAGTTCGGTGTCACATCGCTCCCCTCCCCCACCTTCACCGTGTCGAGGTCGGGGCAGAGGATGATTTTCCTCGTGCCGCGCGAGAAGGCGCTCACTACCTGCATCTTCCTGTCTCCGGAGATGTCCGACCCGCCTATGGCGACCACTCCGGGGATGCCCGCGGCCGCCGCCGTGAGCGCATCCATCTCGCCCTCGACCACGGCTATCACGCCGCTGCCTTCCGCCGGGTAGTTGAAGAACTCCGACCGTCTGTCAAGCCCCGCGTTGGCAAGGTACTTCGGCGGGTCCCCACCGCCGACCCTGCGGAAGATGAACCCCTTCAGAACGCCCGAGCAGACGTACGGGATGGCGAGCGTGTGGGTCTTCCCAACCGCCGTCCTGCCGTCGTCGCCGCACACCTGGCACACCGCGTCGAGGTCGTCCTTTCGGAACTTGCGCTTCACGGTCATATAGGTCACCACGGAACTCCACAGCGGCACGAACCCGAACCCGAGGTCTCTTATCTGCTCCTCCGTGAATCCCCTCCCGTCCTTAAGATATGCGCGAGTCCTCGCCGCCTTCTCGGTCTTGGCGTTCCCGAGGCACCACACGAAATACTCCGCGAGCGCCCGGAGGACCCCCTCGCGCCGCTCGCGCCTCGCGGCCGCCGCCATGACCTCCTTCGAGTCCGGCATCGGCATCCCCAGCGAGTAGCGCTCCGAGAGCCAAGAGTAGAGCTGGTAGACGTTCTCGAACCCTTTCTCCCGCATCAGGATATCGGTCACGCCGACGGAGTTCGCCCAGTCCCCCTGCTCGCGCATCCTGAGGTCGCGCACGCCCACGACGGTCTTCTCCGGATGCCTCACCTTCGGCTCCGAGAGGTCTATCTTCAGCGGGCTGACCCAGCGGTCGCGCGCCGTGCCCTGCTGCATCCGCCTGAAGGCGTACCGGGGCAGGAGCTGGTCCAGATGCTCGTATATGAACGGGTCGGCGACCCGCCTCTCCCACGACCTGAGTATGTCAAGGTAATCGTTCATCGCGGCCTCCTTGCGCTACTGTTCATCCGGCGTGTCGAACGCCCCTCCGAGAAGGTCACCGAGGCTCACCGCGTCGCCCGGCTTCGGCCTCGCGGTCCGGAACGGAGGTCTGGAAACCTCCGCAGCCCCGGAGAGTATCTGGGAGACGGTGGCTCCGTCGAACCGCCTGCGTGCCTTCGCCACATCGTCCTGTCCTCCTCCTTCCTGCTTCTTCTTCATCACGGTGCCGCTCTTGGTCACCACAATGCCGCAGGCCTCGTTGAGATGCTTCTTCACGGCGTTGACTACGTACCCCTGCGGGCTGTTGGCGCGGCTGGCGCGCGGGGTCACCTCGATGAGGAACCCCTCCAGGTCGAAGTTCTTCGACGCGGTCTTGAAGAGGACGATGTTCGCCTTTATCTCGGCCATCGAGAACCCGAGGTTCTTCACGAGCCTGTCAACCACCACTCGCGGGAGCACGTCGATAGGGTTGCCGAGCATGCCTATGGAGTTGGTAGTGCTCTCGTAGCGCAGCTGGTGCTTGGGGTAGAAGATTACGGACGTGATGGACTTGCGCCCGGCGCGGCCGCGGTTCTGCTCGGACGATGCCGAGTAGACCGGCTCGTAGTCGAAGGTCCACGGCGACATCCTGTCCAGCTCCTCCTTGGCGGAAACTATGGTGTTGCGGATGAAGTCCTTGGTGGCCGGGTACTTGTCCGTGAGGCCCCACTGCTCGCGAAGCTCCTGTATGGTGAACTGAAGCGGGCGGGTCTGGTTGCTCACGAGCTTGAACATCCTAAGGGAGCAGGTCTTGGAGAACCGCATGGCGACCTGTATGTCGTATCGGCGGAAGCCCTTCGAGAAGTCGAGGATGGCCTCCCACGTGGTCCTGTTGACGTTCACCACTATCACGCCAGGCTTGCGGTTTATCCACACGTCGTTGACGAGGTTGTGCGCCTCGAACTCGTAGACAGGGTCGCCGTTCTCGTTCACGACGGGCTTCCCGTTCTTCATCGCGGGGCGCTCGTGGGATATGGTCTTCTCCATCAGCTCCATCACGGCCTGCTTCGCCTGCGAGTAGTTGGTGTTGTTCGCCCCGTTCAGCAGCTCCCGGGCCTCTATCTCCACGCACGCGTCGCCGAGAGGCCCGATGCTCACCTGCGAGATTCCGGAGCCGTCACGGAAGTTCAGGCCCGCCACCTGGCACTGCGCAGCCCTCACCAGAAGCATCATCAGGCGCTCCGAGTAGATGCTCAGGTCCTGATGGCCGGTCGCGAATATGTAAGACTCCACGACATTCCTCGTGGTGGTGGCCAGGGCGGTCATCTCGTCACCCTTCTTCGGCTCTACGCTCCGCTCAGACATAGGCTTCCTCCTTGTAATTGTAAAACTCCCATCTCATTGCATTCCTCCCTTTTCCCGGGACCGGAAGCAATTGCATATCTCCTTTTTCGCATTTCAGAACTCCCTTTTCATCTTCTCGAACCGGAAATAACGAAATATGGGACAATAATTTACACAAACAGTCCGCAAAAACGTTAAGACATAAACAGGTTATGTGATAACTTAACAAAACATAGAATCCAAGGAGGGTGAAAAGGAAAGGAAAGGAAAAACCACCGGAAACCCTCCGGAAAACCGGGGATAATTGCAGAACTCCCGTTTCATTCGAAAACTCCCCCATTCCGCCCGCGCAAAGCATTTCATTTCTCCTTTTATTGATTGCAGAACTCCCGTTTTTCCCATTCCACATCGAACGGAGACACCTGATATAAAAAGAATTGCGATGAACGCTGACAACAGGGTTAAGACATAAATAAGTTCTGTGATTATTTAACAGGACATTCAATCCCGGAGGTGTGAAAGGGACGGACAGGACAGCGAGGGAGCCGGAAAATCCCGGCACCTGGCCTACAGCATATGAATCGGGTCGTTCCATAATCTTTCCGGGAGCGTGAAAGCGTCATTTTCCTCTGACTTGCAATTTATTCGCTCCCTTTTCTCTGCAAAAATAATAAAAGGGAGAATATAAACAAAGAGTTTTTCGGAACGGCTCGTTTTTTTCTCCCTTTATTTTTAAGGAGAGGATTCCGAGGAAACTTGAAAAATCAGTAATTGTATTTCTCCCTTTTTTACAAGTGACTGTAGCAGACAGGCTTCGGCCGAGACCGGGAGTCGAGCGGCAAAAAACGTCTCCGACCCACCTGACGATGAGTTTTCGTTTTCAACGATTATTTACTCCCTTTTTTTAAAACGTGCTTCTGAAGAAACATTTAATTTCTCCCTTTTTTATGGAGAAACCGTGAAGACGCGGATGGACAAAGGTGGAAAATATTTTACAAAAAAAATTCCCGCAGCGACCGGAAGGCTGCTGCGGGACGCTCAGACTGCCCCTGCTGCCGGGGCGGCATCCTATCTCTTGAAGTACTTGTCGTAAAGGTCCTTCACGGCCTCGTCGACGATTTCCCAGTTCTTCCTCTTAAGACGGAAGCGCATCTCGTCGATCTTGGTCTTCGTCTCCGGGCTTATCTGCGCCATGAAGTTCACGAGACTGCGCTCCTCCTTCCTCACGGCAGTCTTCCTTCCGGCCGTGGCGTGTGCGGTGGCCTCCGTCTGTGCCGTTTCCTGACGACCGCCGTGCGGCGTCGCGGTCTCCCTGCGTCCTGTCTGCGCTTCCTCCGGCTCCACGCTGAAGTCGGTCGGCGTGTTTATCTTGATCGGGCTCTCCTCGAGAGTCTTCTTCCTGAACTTGTCGAATCCTGTTGGCATATCTTGCGTGCTTTGTTTGTTAACGGCCTGTCACTCCCACGCCCTACTGCTCGGTCCCGAAGCTCTGCAGTTCGATCCTCTGGAGCAGCTCGTTGGAAGCGCTGAGATAGTCCTGCGTCGCCCTTCCCGTCGGGTCGTACTCGTAGATGTTCTGCTGGAACGATGCCGACTGCGCGATCTTAGTGGATTTCCTGATGACAGGCTTGATCAGCAGCGGGCCGAGGTCCTTCTCGATCTTCTCGAGGTACATGTCGGAGAGGTTGTTCTTCTCGTATCTGGTCACGACCACGCCCGCGAGCCTGAGTTTCGGATTGAGCCTCTTGTTGCTCATCACCTCGTTTACGAGGTTGGCCACCATCTTCATCCCCCTGTAGCTCAGTCCCTCGGCGTTGGTCACCATCACGACGTAGTCCGACGCCACGAGGGCGTTGTATGTTATGATCCCGAGCGCCGGCGGACAGTCGATGAGGATGTAGTCGTATTTGTCCTTGACGGTCTCCAGAAGGTCTGAGAGCAGGAACTCCCTCACGCTCTGCCTCGCCGTGTCCCTGTCGAAGTTGGAGAGGTCGAGGTCCGCCGGGACGATGGAGATGTTCTCGTTGATGTCGTGTATAGGCAGACCGTAGTCAGGCCCCCCGATGAACGCGTCCTCGATGGTTGTGTCCCATTCCTGGACGGCCGGGTCGGTGTCGGTGATTATGGATGTGAGGTTGGACTGCGAGTCAAGGTCGATGAAGAGGATTTTCTTCCCGAGCTTCGCCCAGGCCTGGCCTACCGCGCAGCAGGTGGTCGTCTTGCCGCAGCCTCCCTTATTGTTCACGAAACAGAGTGTCTTTCCCATAGTGTCTTACTACTTTTATTTCCGCAAAGATAGACAAATATATTTAATTATTGAAATCTTTATTTATATATTTCAAGAATTATATAATTATAGAATAATCGGTTTTTACCCTATCTTATAGCTTCCAACGCAAACTCTTCTTTATAGTATTCGATTCCAGCACTCAATGTGTTATATAATTATTTATTTCTATAATTCAATAATTCTCTAACATCTGCACTCCCCTGCCCTGTCCGCTAGTGACTTTTCTCGCCGGCTTCATCCTGTGACATTCCGTCAGCACCGTCCTCGGCGTATCTTGAAACTTGACTCTCCCCTGCTTGAAATCCTCCTTCTGTTCCGGACACCATATCCGATTCTTCTTGATGTTACCTGAATGTCCAGAGACTCCCCTTTCCCTCTTCCGATGCGGTCAGTATATTCTATAATTATTGAAATATATAATTATAGAATATACCTGCACTGGTAGGTTATGCTGGCGAAAGCGGTCCCAATATCGTCCTCAGTAGACGTGCATGGTACTCATCCGATGCCATCGTTTGATTTCGCTGGATTATATGTGTAAAATTTTCCATAAATATATAATTCAATAATTATAGAATTATTGAATTATTAAATATAGCTTTCAGTATGTATAATCATGTTGTATCTCTGTCATTTCATCAAGGTCTTTGCCGGCCATTTTCTAGCACGGAGTCAGAGGCTGTTGTCTTCAGGTTTATAGTTATCCTCAAGAATTATATAATTCAATAATTCTTGAATCATCCCTCGTTACCATCGGTGTAGTCTGTCGGCGAAATTATCTCTGCTAATGTTATAGGCTTTTTTGACAGGAATACAGGAATTTCTGAGTTAAAAATTATATAATTCTATAATTATAGAAAATAATAATTATTGAATTATATAATACGTTGAAAGCGGCGACTATTTTTCGTCATCCTTCCGGGTGCATGCAAGTTCTTCCGTTCAGCCCGCGCAGCGGGCACCTCTATGAAGTGCCTGGTATTCCGACATAGCTTAAGGTTCTTTCACGGTAGGCTGAAGACTGCGGATGGTGAGAGGACAGCAAGCACCGGATTCTCTTTGTTTACCTCATAGGTTAGTGTCGTATGATGCCGATAATTTTATAGTTAAATTTTATAGAATATTACTGATAGGCTTGATATATAAGCTTGTATGTGAACACTATAGGTTATATATAATTCTTGATTTCTATAATTAAATAATTCAATAATTATAGAATTAGTTAATATATTGAGCTGGCGACGGCTTCCTGGGAAGGGGAGCGGAGTCCGCAGGGGAGGACCGTTATTCTGTGGAACTTGCGATGAAGTATGGGGCGCGCCTCACTGACAGGCGAAAAGGTGAGCAGAGAGTGATTCAAATCCGCTATCTTTGCCTCAGTTATGAAAGCCGTCATCGCCATAGACTCGTTCAAGGGCTGCCTGACCTCGGAGGAGGCCGGGCTGGCAGCCGCTTCCGCCTTAGGGGCGGGGGAGTGCGAGGTCTTACCTGTCTCCGACGGGGGAGAGGGCTTCTCGAAGATAGTCACTTCCGGTCTGGGCGGCGAAACGGTGTCCGTCTCCTGCCACGACCCGCTCGGCAGAATCATAAAAGCCGGCTACGGACTGGTGGGGGAGGGGAGTGTCGCCGTCATCGAGACTGCGGCCGCGGGCGGACTGGGTATGCTTCGACGGGACGAGCTGGATCCCCGCTCGGCGTCGTCATACGGAACGGGCGAACTCATCGCCGACGCGCTGGAGAGGGGCGCACTGGAAATCTGGCTCGGACTCGGCGACAGCGCCACCTGCGACGGCGGAACGGGGCTGCTCCGCGCCCTCGGCTACAGTTTCTTCTCCGGCGATTGTGAAATCACAGATCCGAATCCTGTCCTCTGCGACATTACCCGTGTGGACTCTTCACGCAGGAATCCTCTTCTCGACGGATGTCGGGTCGTCGGATTCTACGACGTGTCCGTCCCGTTCTGCGGTGAGGGCGGTGCCGCGAGGGTGTTCGCCCCGCAGAAGGGAGCGTCGCCGGAGCTGGTGAAGGAGCTTGACAGAGGGTTGGCTGGGTTCGCCTCACTTGCCGGCGGAGACATCCTTGACTGTCCGGGAGCCGGAGCCGCAGGAGGAATCGGCGGAACGATTCACCGGTTCCTCGGGGCGGAGATGCGACGGGGAATATCCGCCGTGCTCGACATCTTCTCGCTTGAGGAGAAACTCTGCGGCTGCGGCCTCGTGGTGACGGGGGAGGGGAGTGCCGACTCCCAGACGCTCGGCGGCAAAGTCCCGCTCGGCGTCCTTGAATATGTGAAGAGCCGCTCGGCCGCCAATGTCGTGCTGCTGGCGGGACAGGTGCGCGACCGCGACGCGCTTCTCGCCGCCGGATTCGACGCTGTCGTACAGGTCACGCCGGAAGGGACGCCGCTAGAAGAGGCGCTTCGGCCTGAGGTGGCAAGGGCGAACATAGCCCGTGCTGTGGCCGGCCTGCTTGATTCCAGATGGCGGTCATGATATATTGAAAATATTTGTCCCGTCAGGGTAAGGGAGTGCTTGGCTATTAGGGCCGAAGATTATTTTCCAGTATCTGAAAGATTATTAAATCTGCACCCTGACTTCCGGATTTCATAGGAAAATGGGGAGAGGTCTCTTAAATTTAATAGATTATGTACCGGCGGATATTGTAAAACAGCTTGACGAGTTGATTTCCTTGGTCTGACGTTAAAATTTTGGGCGGTTTAGCAAAGTTGGAATTTTTCGGATTGTTTTTATTGATTTTTTTGTATTTGTGTTTTATCTAACAAAAAGTCACTATTTTTGTTAGATAATCAGAAAAGATGCTGGGAGTCACCGAACGGATGAGGGAGCGGATTCGCTCGTGGGAACGCGGAAGGATTTTCTTCTGCGACGAGTTCGCGGACCTCGAGAGTCCGCAGGCGGTCAGGTTCGCGCTGATGACGCTGGTGAATGAGAATCTCATTGTGAGGCTTGCCAGAGGAGTGTACTGCCGTCCGGAACTGGAAGGGGAGTACGGAACAAGAATGATTCTTCCGTCGCCCGAGACCATAGCGGAGACGGTGGCCGCTCGGGAAAAGGTCAGAATTATCCCGTACGGCGACATAGCGGCGCGCGAGCTCGGGCTGTCCGGCATGGTGATATCGGACCTCAAGTATCTTACAGACGGCACGGACAGAAGGATCTGCCTGTCGAAGGGAAGGAAGATCTACTTCAACCATACGGACGAGGTGAAGGTGTTCGGCTACCGCAACGAGACGATGCGCAAGACCGCCTTCGCGGTGCGCTTCCTGGGCGAGGACGGGATCGACGCCGAGAAAAGGAGGATCATTCACGGCCATCTGCGCACTGTCCCGGAAGAGGACTTCAAAAGGGACATACTGATACCTCCGGCCTGGGTGGGGAAGATCATCACGGACATATGGAACAACTAGACAACAAGCAACTGAACAGGTGTTCTCTGGAATGTTGACCGCGTAACCGATTCCGAGCTTCTCTGGTATTAGCGGTCCAAAGCTCTGACTTCTTCCGCGGAGTAGTCGTCACGATTGCTGATTTAACGAAGTGTTAAAACTTGGGCTAAATCG
>CAVKLO010000007.1:0-14048 GCA_963656985.1 Bulleidia sp.
CTACCTCCCTGCCCGCTCTGGAACCGGTGTTCTTCACGCGGAGCGTCGCGACATACTGCCCTCCCTCCTTCTTCACAGACAGGTCGGAATATTCGAACGCAGTATAGCTGAGGCCGTAGCCGAAAGGATAGGCCGGCTCTGTTCCGGATGCGTCGAACCCCCGATAGCCCACAAATATGTCTTCATTGTAGATGGACCTGCGGTCCTCGCCCTCCGACAGAGGGAAATCTGCCGAAGACGGCACGTCCTCATATCTTGCAGCTATGGTAAAAGTCAGCTTTCCGGACGGATTTACAGCGCCTGTCAGCACATCAGTGATGGCATAGCCGGCTTCCTGTCCGGGATACCAGGCGTGGAGAATGGCATCGGGAATATCCTTCCAGCCCGCCATATCGATACAGGAACCCATATTCAGAACGACGATGAGGGGCTTTCCTTCAGCGTGGAATGCCTCCGCGAGAGATTTGAGATTGGCCGTTTCGGCCTCGGAAAGATAATAGTCTCCCTCTATGGCTTTCCTGTCCGCGCCTTCTCCGGCGATTCTGCCGATGGCATAGACCGCGGCGTCAGTCTCTTTGGCCATTCTCGCGACCTGCCTGCGGTCGAGCAGCGGCTCCGGAATGTTCGGGACGATCCAGGACGGTCCCGGCTTGTTCTTTTTCACATATTCGCGGTAGAATTTCGCCGATGGCGCATCCAGAACATAACCGGCCGCCTCAAGTCCCTCGTCGAGACAGACCTTGTGCCGTCCTCCCGCCGATCCGCTGCCCGATCCGCTGGTGTAGGTGTAATACATCGCGTTACCGAGGGCGGCTATGCGCTTCACCGATTCAGGAATCGGAAGCGCCCCGTTATTTTCCAGAAGAACCATTCCCTCGGTCGCGGCCTTGCGGGCCAGAGCTTCGTGCGCGGCAAGCTCCGGACGGTTCGAGAAAGGATAAGCGTGGAAAGAAGGGGTCTTCCTGAGGGTCTTCAGGATGTTGATGCAGGCTTTGTCCAGCAGGGCCTCGTCCAGAGTGCCGTCTTCCAGAGCGGCAAAGATATCATCCTCCTGATGCTGGGTCCCGGGCATCAGCAGGTCATTTCCCGCCGCCACCTGACGCGCCCCGTTCTCTTCAGACCACCAGTCGGTCACGACGATGCCGTCGAAGCCCCATTCGTCACGGAGAACATCATTCAGAAGCCACGGATTCTCCGAGGCAAGGACACCGTTTATCTTATTATATGATGACATCACCGTCCACGGGGCGGACTCCTTGACGACTATCTCAAAGCCCTTGAAGTAGATTTCCCTGAGGGCCCGTTCGCTGACGACGGCATCGATTCCGTTACGCATCGTCTCCTCGTTGTTTGCGGCGAAATGCTTGACCGAAACGCCTACTCCCTGGCTCTGGAAGCCGCGTATGAATGAGGCCGCCAGCTTGCCGGAAAGCAGAGGGTCTTCCGAATAGTATTCGAAATTCCTGCCGCAGAGCGGATTACGTAGAATGTTCATCGAAGGGGCCAGCAGAAAGTCCATACCGAACTCCAGAGTCTCATTGCCCATCGCCGTACCGACCCTGTCGAGCAGGTCCGTGTCCCAGGATGACCCCAGCAGACAAGCCGAAGGGAAACCGGTCCCGTAGAGCCGGCTGCCGTCCTCCTGTTCGACAGACAGCTTCAGTCCGGTAGGGCCGTCCGCGAAAAAGGCCATCGGTATGCCGAGGCGGGAAATGGCATAGGTTTCTCCGGCCGCGCCGTTGCGCTTCCGGGAATAGGCGGTCACGGCATCGCCCGGATCATAGTAATTCGAAATCTGACGGGCGTTCTCGTTTCTCCAGGGACGTTTTATCATACCGGGCGCGATATCCGGGCCGTTGTTCATCACCCGCTGGGTACCCATCACGAAAAGGACTTTTTCCTCTTGAGTCATCCGGGCTACCGTCTCCGCCGCGTCACGTTCAGCTTTATCCGCCGTCCCGCAGCCGGAAACTAAAATCATAAGGAAGATTGCAGCCGCCGACAGAAGCGGCAGACTTGAATACTTTTTCGGTTTCATATCTCTCATATACGGTTATAGTTTTCAGCAGCAGTTTTAGAAACCTTCATAGACAAATCTGAAGCAGTTTATTCTTTTCAAGTTTCTTACAGTTGCGTAAAGGTAGCCTGTCGAAGATAGAACCCATATCTCCAGAATCCGACATAGTATCATCTCCGTCCCGATGTGCAGGACAGGGTGGGCAGCAGGATTCAAACCTTCAGCCTCCACGGCATGTCTCTTGACCTGTCCCGTCTCTTCCTGACGACAGCATAGAATCATTACCCGTCAAGAAGACTTGTAGATTAAAGAAAAAAAAGCTTACTTTGTAAATGAGACAATTATAACACTATAACTTATGACAACCCGAATGAGTAAACACAGATTTCCCGTCACGGTAATGATGATCGGCACACTCCTGGCTTTTTCCTCTTGCGACCTTTGGGAAACGAAGGTGTGCAGATCATATGTGACTACTTATGTCAGACTGAACCGTTTCTCTCTTGAACCCGCCTCCGGCTCTGCAAGAATAGATGCAATCATCGGCGACAGGTCTGCAGAGCTTTCTTTCGACTGCCATTTCCTGTCAAAAGGAGACGACCTGAGAAGATTTGAAGATTATTGCAGAAAGCGTGGAGATGTTTCATATGAGCAGAGAATCTCTGTACATAAAGGAGGGTCCGCCTTTACCGGACCGACATATCTGACTGAAGACTTTGTTTCCATAGCGGTCACTTCGGATACCGATTATGACGAGTCACATCCGGCAGGAACAAACCTCAACGACATTTGCCGATTTATGGCTTTTTCTCCCTATCCGTTCATCGCAAGCGGATATCGGGACCTGTTCGATTATGGAACATCCCGTCTTTCCGAAGAATTCCGTGAATTCGCAAAATCCAGATACGGTTCTCTTCCCGATGAGGCTTTAGCCTGTCACCCTATAGACAAAACATTGTCGGACATCACCCTTGAGGATCTGAAGCTGCCAGGTCTGGACTATCCGAGCTGCCTGTTCGGACTTCTCCTTGAAAAGAAGCCCTCTACTCCGGGAGAACACACGATAAGCGTGAAGATAGTCAGCGAGAGCGGAAAGAGTTACAGAGCATCAGCCGTCGTGACCTTCTGAAGGACAAGGTAAACCTGCACAGAGAGCGGCCGCAGACGGACGCACAGAAATCAGAGCATATGAACGCAGAGAGGGCGGCCCGCACGGGCCGCCCTCTACGTATAGAATAAGCTTCTTAGAACCTGTATGAAATACCGAGGTTCAGATAGGTGACTGTACCGACGCTGCACTCGGCGGAAACGCCGAAATTGTCAGTGAAGAAATAGCGGCAGCCGACAAGCTCCCCATAGGCGACGCCGAGGCTGGTTTCGCTTTTCTTTTCCTTGCCGTCCACTCCCGCAGCGGAAGAAGAAACTGAACCTTTAGTCTTGCTGTAGCTGAACTGCATACCGACCATCGTTCCGGCGTGCACCTCGAAAGAGTCGGTGATGTTCAGACCGTATGTCGCACGCGGCATCACGGTGAAATAATGATACTTGGTGCTGTTCTTGGCAGTCACTCCGCTTACGCTTACGGAATCCGATGTTTTATCTCCGTAAAGTCCGGCATATCCGCCCACGGTGAAGTGGCCCTTCCACCATTTGTTGATGAGGACATAATCGGCTGCGGCATTAGCGCCGACACCCGGAAGCAGGCCCAGATAGGCGCTCGCGGTGATGCTGCCCACAGGATCCGGATCCTCTATGGCTCTTGCCTGGAAAGAGGTCGCAAAAAGAAGCAGGCCAGCTGCCGTAACAGAAAGTAATTTCTTCATAATCATTGATTTTAGTTAATAAAAAAGGTGAAAGACACCCCGGCGCACCGGGCCATTTTTCACCTTACGATTCAGTAGGAATTAAGCCTTGCCGTTGGAACCGAGAACGTCCACGATCTTGTGCTCGTAGAGCTTCTTCATCTCGTCACGTGCAGGTCCGAGGTATTTGCGCGGGTCGAACTCGCCCGGCTTCTCGTTGAAGACCTTGCGGATGGCGGCAGTCATAGCGAGACGGCTGTCGGAGTCGATGTTGATCTTGCATACGGCGCTCTTCGCGGCCTCGCGGAGCTGCTCCTCAGGGATGCCTACAGCATCCGGAAGCTTGCCGCCGTTAGCGTTGATGATGTCAACATACTCCTGCGGAACAGAAGACGAGCCGTGCAGAACGATAGGGAAGCCCGGAAGCTTCTTCTCGATCTCGTGGAGAACGTCGAATGCGAGCGGCGGAGGTACGAGACGGCCTGTCTTAGGGTCTCTGGTGCACTGCTCCGGCTTGAACTTGTATGCGCCGTGCGAAGTGCCGATGGAGATGGCGAGGGAATCGCAGCCTGTGCGTGTAGCGAAGTCGATGACCTCCTCAGGCTTGGTATAGTGGGACTCCTCGGCGGCCACCTCATCCTCTACGCCGGCGAGAACGCCGAGCTCGGCCTCTACGGTGACATCATACTTATGAGCGTACTCCACAACCTTCTTGGTGAGGGCGATGTTCTCCTCGTAAGGAAGAGCGGAACCGTCGATCATAACGGAAGAGAAGCCCATATCCACGCAGCTCTTGCAGAGCTCAAAGGAATCGCCGTGGTCCAGATGCAGGACGATCTGAGGTTTCTCCCAGCCGAGTTCCTTCGCATACTCCACTGCGCCTTCCGCCATATAGCGGAGGAGGGTCTGGTTCGCGTAGTTCCTCGCGCCCTTGCTGACCTGCAGGATGACCGGAGACTTGGTCTCGGCGCTGGCCTGAATGATGGCCTGGAGCTGCTCCATATTGTTGAAGTTGAAAGCCGGGATGGCATAGCCGCCCTTGATTGCCTTGGCGAACATCTCGCGGGTGTTCACAAGGCCGATTTCTTTATAAGATACCATAACTTTTAAGGTTAAACATTTACCAACAATAACACGGGTTCCGCGCCGGGCCGCGTTTCCCGGCACAGGGCTGGAACTCGGACACCTAATTTTCAAATCGCGCAAATTTAGTTATTTTTGCAGAAATAAACCACTTAATGAGCAATAAAGTTCTCATCTTCTGCGCGCCTTCGGGCTCCGGAAAAAGCACCATAGTCAGGCATATACTGTCTCTCCATCCGGAGATAGAATTCTCCGTATCCGCCACATCGAGACTTCCCAGAGGCGGCGAGCGGGACGGCAGGGAGTATTATTTCTTCTCTCCGGAGCAGTTCCGCCGCCTGATTGCCGAAGACAGTTTCGTGGAATACGAGGAAGTCTATCCGGGACGCTTCTACGGCACGCTGAAGAAAGAAGTCGAGCGCATCTGGGCGAAAGGGCACAGTCTCATCTTCGACGTGGACGTGAAGGGCGGAGTGAATCTGAAGAAATACTTCGGGCAGCAGGCTCTCTCGGTGTTTATAGGAGTGCCGGACCCTTCGGTGCTGCGCGACAGACTCACGGCCCGGGGCACCGACTCCCCCGAAGAAATCGAAAAGCGGCTGCAGAAGGCGGAGGAGGAAACCCGCTACGCCCCCCGGTTCGACACGATTCTGATGAACGGCGAACTGTCCGAGGCCTTCCGCGAAGCCGAAAAGCTCGTCGATGACTTCCTGAAACGCCCATAAGCCGCCACAGGCAAGAGGAAAACCAAGACTTCCCCACCCACGACATAATGAACATTGCGGTGTACTCGGGGTCCTTCGACCCTCTTCACATCGGCCATCTGGCCATAATGGAATGCCTTACCCGGGAACGCGAATTCGACTGGGTGTATCTGGTCATTTCCCCTCAGAACCCTCTGAAAGACCCGTCCAAGGCGCTTTCCGCCCGCAAAAGGTATGACGAGGCGGTGGAGGCCGTGCGCCGGCACCCGGAGCTCCACGTATGGGTGGACGACATAGAGATGAATATGGAGCCTCCCCACTACACCATCCGCACCCTCGACGCGCTGAAAAAACGCGAACCCGAGAACAACTTCACTCTGGTCATCGGCGCGGACAATCTGGAGAACATCCACCTGTGGAGAGATAGCGCGCGCTTGCTATCGGAATACGGCGTAGTGGTCTATCCCCGGAAGGGTTACGATGCAGACAGCATCCGGGCGCAGCTCCAGAAGGAGAGCCTGCACTTCCCCACCCCCTACGTGATGGACGCCTGGGAGACTCAGATTATGGACGGAGCGCTGAGCATCGAGGAAATCTTCGAGCGCCTGTACAACATCCGAGTGATCGACGCACCTATAGTCGACATCTCCTCCACCGAAATCCGTCAGGCGCAGGAAAGGGGCGAGGATATGTCCCGCTATCTGATGTAGGCGGAAACCCGCCGGGCGCAGTGCTCTGATGACAGGACACCCCGTCCGCAGATACCCGCCGAATCCTATATCCTGCAGAAACGCAGACGCAGAGCGTTGCACACCACGCACACGCTGCTCAAAGCCATACACAGCGCAGCCGTCATAGGACCGACAAGCCCGAATGCAGCGGCCGGAACGGCCAATGCGTTATAGAGGAAAGCCCAGAAGAGGTTCTCGGCGATAATGCGGTTCGTGCGGCGCGAGAGGCGTATCATCTGTGGAACCTTCCGCAAATCGGAAGACACTATGGTCGCCATAGCCGAATCCATCGCGACATCGCTCCCGCTGCCCATAGCCATAGAGAAGTCCGCTTCCGCAAGTGCCGCGCTGTCGTTCACGCCGTCCCCGACCATCGCCACCTTCAGCCCCCGCGCGTGCAGGTCCTTCACATACTGAGTCTTGCCGGAGGGCAGCATTTGCGAGACGTAGTCATCCACGCCCGCCTCGCGGGCAATCGCGGCCGCCCTCTCCGAAGAATCCCCGCTGAGCATACGCACGGAAAGCCCCATAGAGCGCAGCGTCCGTACAGCGGAGAGCGAAGTGTCCTTGAGGCGGTCTCCGCCGGCGAGACCTTCGGTAAGTGTCCCCGTCTTGTCCAGCAATACCACATCCACCGTTGCCGCGGTCTGAAGGGCATCGGCGTCGCGCACGAGTATGCCCGACTTCGCGGCACGGCCGATGCCGGCGATTATGGCTGCGGGAGTTGCGAGACCGAGCGAACACGGACAGGCGATGACAAGCACCGTCACAGCGGCGAGCAGCCCCCGGCTTAAAGCGTTCTCACCGCCCCACACGCACCAGAGGACGAGACTGAGCAGAGCTATGCAGATTATCACGGGTACGAACACGGCGGCGACCCTGTCCACCTTGCGCTGAATCGCGGCCTTGCTGCCCTGCGCCTGCCGGACCATCGCTATGATGCCGGACAGGACCGTATCGCCCCCGACCTTCGCGGTCTTTACGACGGCCTCACCGCCCAGACACAGCGTTCCCGCATAGAGCCGATTCCCCGGGGATTTCTTCACGGGACGGGACTCCCCCGTCATCATACTCTCGTCCATAGACACGCTCCCCTCGACAAGCTCCCCGTCCACGGCCATCTTGCCGCCGACACGGATTACCACCTCATCCCCCGCTGACACGGACTCCAATGCAACTTCTCTCACCACCTTCCCTACGCGCAGCAGAACCCTTTCCGGCTGCATCGCTTTCAGTTCACGCACCGCCGCAGTAGTGCTGCGTCTCGTCCGCTCTTCGAGCATACGGCCGAGCAGAACGAAAGAAACTATCATCGCCGAGGACTCGAAATACAGGTCGGCGGCAAGTCCGCGCGAAATCCAGACCTGAGGGAAGCAGAGATTGAACAGACTGAAGAAGAATGAGATGGAGACGCTCAGGCTGACGAGCGTGTCCATATTGGCGGAGCCGTGACGCAGCTGCGCAATAGCATTGCGGAAGAACCTGCCTCCGAAGACGAAGACCACGACTGCAGCCAGAACCGCTGCGGCGACACTCCTGAACGGCGGCGCTCCGGCTGCGGTGCAGTCCCGCATACCTCCTCCCATCGAAAGCAGCATTACTGCTCCGGCGAGCAGCAGACTGCAGAGGGCGTCGCGCCGGAGCGTGCGGAAGGCTCTGCGGCTCATCTCGTCCGCCAGATCCTCAGCGCCCTGAGAAGATTTCCCCTCCCGAGTGGCAATAGAGCAAGAGGGCGCCGGAGCAGCCGCAGCATCCGGAGCCTCATCCGCCAGCACCAGTTCGTAGCCGGCATCGTGGACAGCTTTCCGCAAGTCCCCCTCCGTCAGAACATCAGCATCGAACTCCACCTGCACCGTCGCGGATGCCAGAGAAACGCTGACTTCATATACGCCGCCCAGGGCGGCCAATGTCTTTTCGACTCTCGCCACGCACGCCGCGCAGCCGAGTCCCATTATCGGATATGTCTTCTTCACTTTCATCACCCTGTGATCAATCAATGCGCAAAGATATGCAAAAAGGGGCCGACTTCTTCAAGCCGACCCCTCATCATTTATAGGGATATTCTACTGCTCGTCCGGAGCTTCAGGACCGTTACCCTGAGGACCCTGCGGACCGTACTGAGGTCCCTGAGGACCGCCCTGAGGACCCTGGGCGCCACCCTGGGCGGCCTTGGCCATATCCTCGGACGCGGCGTGCCAGGCGGCCTCGAGAGCCGAGTTCGCGCTGTCTATGGCAGCTATGTCCTTCGCCTCCACGGCCTTCTTCAGGTCTGCGCAGGCGCTTTCGATGGCGCTCTTCTTGTCGGCCGGAATCTTGTCGCCGTACTCCTTGAGATTCTTCTCGGTCTGGAATACCATCGCGTCGCCGTTGTTTATCTTGTCTATGCGCTCCTTGGCCTCCTTGTCCGCAGCCTCATTGGCCTTGGCCTCGTCACGCATCCTCCGGATTTCCTCCTCGCTCAGGCCGCTCGAAGCGGTGATGCGGATGTTCTGCGCCTTTCCTGTCGCCTTGTCGGTGGCGGATACGTTCAGTATGCCGTTCGCGTCGATGTCGAAGCTCACCTCGATCTGAGGGATTCCGCGAGGTGCCGGAGCGATGCCGTCGAGATTGAACTCGCCGATAAGCTTGTTGTCCTTGGCCATAGGCCGCTCGCCCTGAAGCACGCGGATCTGTACGGAAGGCTGGTTGTCAGCCGCCGTGGAGAACACCTGGCTCTTCTTCGCGGGGATGGTGGTGTTCGCGTCGATGAGCTTGGTCATCACGCCGCCGAGAGTCTCGATGCCGAGAGAAAGCGGAGTCACATCCAGAAGGAGGACATCCTTCACGTCGCCCGCGAGCACACCGCCCTGAATGGACGCGCCGATAGCCACTACCTCGTCCGGGTTCACGCTCTTGTTAGGCTCCTTGCCGAAGAAGTTCCTGACGATTTCCTGAACTTTAGGGATACGGGTGGAACCGCCGACGAGCAGAACCTCGTCTATGTCGGAAGGCTTCAGGTTAGCATCCTCGAGGGCCTTGCGGCAAGGCTCGACGGTGCGGTTGAAGAGGCTGTCGCAGAGCATCTCGAACTTGGCTCTGGTGAGGGTCTTCACAAGATGCTTAGGAATGCCGTCCACAGGCATTATGTAAGGCAGGTTGATTTCTGCGGAAGTCTGGTTCGAGAGTTCGATCTTAGCCTTCTCGGCAGCTTCCTTAAGTCTCTGGAGCGCCATAGGATCCTTCTTGAGGTCGATTCCGTGGTTCTCGGAAGCGAATTCGGAAGCGAGCCAGTCGATGACCGCCTGATCGAAATCATCGCCGCCGAGGTGGGTGTCACCGTTCGTGGAGCGAACTTCGAACACACCGTCTCCGAGTTCCAGGATGGAGATATCGAAAGTACCGCCGCCGAGGTCGAACACGGCAATCTTCGAATTCTTGTCTTTTTTGTCCAGACCGTAGGCGAGGGCCGCCGCGGTAGGCTCGTTTATGATTCGCTTCACGTCCAGGCCCGCGATCTTGCCGGCCTCCTTGGTGGCCTGACGCTGGCTGTCGGAGAAGTACGCCGGCACCGTGATGACGGCTTCGGTGACTTCCTGACGGAGATAGTCTTCAGCCGTCTTCTTCATCTTCTGGAGGATGATGGCCGAAATCTCCTGAGGAGTATAAGGATGGCCGTTGATGTCCACGCGCGGAGTGTTGTTCTCACCCTTTATGACCTTATACGGGACTCTTTCGATCTCCTTGGTGACCTGATCGTAGGTCTCGCCCATAAAGCGCTTTATCGAATAGACGGTATTGTGAGGGTTGGTGATGGCCTGACGCTTGGCGGGGTTGCCGACCTTTCTCTCTCCTCCGTCCGTGAAAGCGACTACGGAAGGAGTAGTCCTTTCACCTTCGTTATTGATGATGACCGTAGGCTGGTTACCTTCCATTACTGCTACGCAGGAGTTAGTTGTACCGAGGTCAATTCCGATGATTTTTCCCATAATTGTATTTCCTTTTGCTTATTGTCTGTATTATCCGTGCCCGGTCCCGCCGGAGCACGCCGGGACATACAACCAATGTTGTGCCAAGAGCGATTTCTGCCAATTTGTCATAAAAAACCGTATCTTTGCTGACAGAAAGCTTTCTGATATGGAATACAGGACACTGACAGAGACAGAATTCGCAGACCTGGGGGCGCGCATCCTGTACGAAGACAACCATCTTCTCATCGTGAACAAGCGCCCGGGAGAAATCACCCAGGGCGACAGGACCGGCGACGAGTGCCTCGCTGACAGCTACAAGGCATTCATCGCGCAGCGCGACTCGAAGCCCGGCAAGGTCTATCTCGGCATCCCGCACCGCCTCGACCGTCCGGTGAGCGGAATCTGCGTGCTCGCCAAGACGAGCAAGGCGCTCGAAAGGCTCTCGCAGATGCTGCGCGAGGGACTTGTTCATAAAAACTACTGGGCGCTCTGCTGCACGAAGCCCGAGCCCTCCGAAGGGCTGTTGGAAGACTATCTGGTCCGCAACGAGAAGCAGAACAAATCCTACATAGTCCCCGCGGCCGCGTACGCGTCCCATCCCGTTCCCCGTCCCGGGGCCAAACTCGCCCGCCTGCGCTACCGCTGTCTGAAAAGCACGGACAGGTACCATCTCGTGGAAGTCGAGCTGCTCACCGGGAGGCATCACCAGATCCGCTGCCAGCTCAGCCATCTGGGCTGCTGCATAAAGGGAGACCTGAAATATGGGGCCCCGAGGTCCAATCCTGACGGAGGCATCTGTCTCCACGCGCACGAAATACGTTTCGAACATCCGGTAAGACACAGCGAGGTGCACGTGAGCGCCCCCGTCCCCGACAGCTGGAAAGGTATCTGAAGACCGCCCCGCACGGGTAATCTTATGCGGCGATTTCCTCCGACGCGGACGGCTTCCTCAGCTTTTCCGCACTGCTTTCCTTCAGCCATTCCACAGGAGTGTAGCCGGTGACGGTCCTGAAGGCGCTTATGAAACTCACCGCCGTGTGGAAACCGCAGCCGGAGTATATGTCTTTCATTTTCAGATGCGGGTTCAGTTTCCAGAGCATCTGCGAATGCGCCACGCGGTATCTGTTCACAAGATTGCAGAAGTTGTTTCCGGTCACCCTGTTTATGGCTCTGGATATATAGACCCGGTTCGACAGCATCGCGTCGGCGAGGTCTCCTATGGTGAAGTTTTCATCAAGATACGGCTTATGCTCCGCCATATACTTCTCTATGCGCTCATACATCGACTTCATTCTGGCCTGGACTTTCGCCGACCTCTCCACCGCTTCTCCTGTCATCATATTCCTTATCTGCAGGAGTTTCTTCTCGCCCAGATACACTATCGAGGCATCAGCCGATTTCCGATAAGCCCCGTACACAGCCGCCGAGACTGCAAAAAGAGCGCATATCAGCAGCAGGGCGGCGAAAACGGGAGGAGCGGTGTCGGAAAGCAGCCCCAGACAGACGGAGGCGAGAAGCAGCAGGGAATAGCAGTGGGAGGCATAGTCCTCCATCGAATATCTCACCGACTTGCCACGGAAGAGGGACTTGATGTCCGCATATCTCATTTTCAGGCACATACAGCTGTGCAGAATCACGCATCCCAGCACAAGGAGGGAAAAGACTTCCGTCTTTCCGCCATAAGTACCCGTCAGAGCGAGCGAGAGGGATGAGAGAGAGCAGACTGCGGCGAAAACCGATGCGGAGACCAGAGTATATTTCCTCTTGCCGGAATATGAATGGGGGCTGAGCAGGAGCACGGCCGCCGCGGCCTGCAGATTCAGCAGCGGCGAGCAGCCGCCGGAGGGCGCCGCCGCGCACAGGTCAGTCACTGTCAGAAGCAGGAACAGGCTCAGGGCGGTCATTCTTATGATGGACGATGTCTGTTTCTGAACCAGGTTTCCGCTGCGGTAATCTCTTACGGATAGGCCGGCGAGTAAAGCAATGGCCGGCACTGCCAGGCCACAATAAAGGATATACTTCATAATCATTTGATTAAATTGTTTAAGGCCCAAATATCCACAAAAACTCCCTTACCGACCGCCGCCTGCAAGGGAGTTTTTTTCATTACGTATATCTTTTTTAAATCCGGGTCAGTCTTTCTGCGGAGCTTCCGCTCCGGCCCCTTCCGACTGTGGGACTTCAGCGTCCGCCGTCCCGCGGCGTTTCAGTGCCTTCACTCCTCTCATCCCCTCGAAACCCCGGCCATAGACTCCGCTTACGGAAGAGACGGACATAAACACATCGGGGTCGATGGTCTTAACGTAACGCAGGAAGATGGAAAGATCCGCCTTGCGGGTGATGACCATAAGCACCTGTGCGGGGGTCTTGGTATACCAGCCTTCACCGTTCAGTACCGTGACCCCCCTGTGAAGGTCGCGGGTGATGGCGTCGGCCAGTTCAGAGGACTTCTTCGAGAGTATGAAAAGCTGGACGGACTGCTTGGAGCCGGAAAGCACCATATCCAGTACCGTGCTGTTCACCGTGATGAGTATGAGACCGTACACGATATTCACCAGCTTGTCGGTGAAAGGCAGCAGTTCCCCGGACGGCGTGTATGACGGGACCAGTATGGAGGAGCAGATGATGACGACATCTATCCAGAGTATCATACGCCCGGGAGACACCCCCCGGTATTTGTTCACTATCAGCGCGATGATGTCGGTTCCGCCGGTGCTTCCTCCCTGAGACATCGTCATTCCTATGCCGGTACCCACGAGAATGCCTCCCATAATGGTGCTCATAAGCTTGCCGTTTTCGATGCTCAGCACCTGTATGAAACCGGCGGGAATTATGTCCTGAAACACATTCAGCCCTATGGAAGCCAGGATGACCGCATAGACGGTCTTTCCTCCGAAACCTTTCCCGAGAAGGAAAAGCGCGATGATGAGCAGCGCCGCATTTATCACGAAGTAGGAATAGCCCACCTTGATGACTCCCGACGTGGCGTACTGTATGATGGAGGAGATACCTGTGACTCCGCCGCCGATGAGATTGTTGGAAATCAGAAAGATGGTCCAGCCCAGCACATACAGCAGTATCCCCAGGGTGATGAGCGCATACTCTTTCACGGTATGCAGCAGAGATGTCTTCAGGACGGTCATTGATTATTTATTTGTAAGTTCTTTCTTCTTGCGCTTGAGCCCTGTCTTTATCTCTTCGAAGCCCTCGCCATAGACGTTGTTGGTAACTGAGACCGACATAAACGCACGCGGGTCAAGTTCTTTTATGACAGAGGCGAGGCCGGGGAACTGCTTCTGGCTTATGAGAATGAGCAGCAGGTCTCTGTCCTGCTTGGTATACCAGCCCTGGGCCCTGAGGATGGTGACGCCGCGGTCCATATTGTTTATGATATGGTCCGCGATCTCCTTATACTTTTCGGAGAACACGAGCAGCTGGTACGAGGACTTCTTTCCTCCCACCACGAAATCTATCATCAGGCTGAAGGTGATGACCTCCTCAAGACCGTAGATCATATCCTTGAAAGACCTGTCCGGGAGGAAGAGCAGCATACAGATGACCACCAGGTCCATCACCACGAAGGCGGTGCTCAGGGACACCGGCCAGTACTTGTTCACCATCAGCGCCACGATGTCCGTACCGCCCGTGCTCCCTCCGAAACGCAGGACAAGTCCTATGCCCAGAGCCTCGAAGACTCCCGCGATGACCGGGATTATCACCTTCTCCTCCACAAAGAAGAAGCTGCCGGGAATGCAGTGTATGGC
>CAVKLO010000008.1:0-13996 GCA_963656985.1 Bulleidia sp.
GGTCGTCTTGGCTCCGCGCTCCATAATGCCCTGATGGATGGGACCCAGTTTGTACATATGGTTGCTCTGGTTCGAACCGGATCCGGCGTTCATAAAGGAGAACATTCCGGCTATCAGCAGCGTGGATTTATGATGAGTGACGGTGTACGGCCCCGCGAAAATCGCGCAGGCTTCGCCGTTCTCCCCCTGGCAGTTGCTGAAGAAGAGGGAGTCCGAGGCGGAGTAGTTGTGCCCGAGCCTGCAGGCCTGCCCGATGAAACAGCGCGAGAATGTCACGCCGTCCTCTACGGAAGAGCCGCTGCATATGATGAAATCATCACCTGTCACGCCCGAGCCGATATGCACGGGGGCGACTTCATTCGAGTTCAGGCTCCCGTTCTTGAGTCTCGACGCGCCTTCTATCTTGCAGAAGTCGCCGACCTTGACGTTTTTTATGTAGCCGGAATCGACTATGGTGACGTTATGTCCGATGTGTCCGCAGGATGAGGAGATGCCCTCGACATATTTCCGGATGAGTTTTTTCAGCTCGGCGATCAGTTCGGGGCGATGGCGGTAGAGAGCCATAATATATGCCGTCTGCGCTGTGAGGCGGTCGAAAATGACCACTTCCCTTCCACCCGTCTCGTTCAGCACCGAGGCCTCCACTCCGTTCCCGAAAGACGAGAGGCCGTCCGTGAGAATTATGTCCACATTCTCGATGAAAGTATCGTGTCCTATATCATAATTCGCTATGTAGTTCTTGACATTCTCAATGCAGCAGTCATCACCCACTGTGACATTATGGAGTGTCGCGAAACAGATGCCGGAATGCTTTTTCACACCTCCGGCAAGCGTGAATTCCTTCCGGAACGCGCCCAGACGCACATTCCCGGAAAAACGCACCGATTTCACATATTCGGCCGAAAAATCTTCGGCCACTTCGATTTCAGACCAGTCAGCGGCTGAACAGCCCTGCGACTCCAGAACGGAGATTTCTTTTTCTGTAAGTTTACGGTATATCATATTTCCGCGAAGATAATGTTTTTTTCTTATTTTTGCGGTAAGTGATGATATCACCAAAACCGACCGCATTATGAAAAAGACACTGATTCTCGCTCTGGTGCTTCTGGCGGCCTGTGCGCCGAAGGAGCAGTATTATGTAAAACATCTGGTGTTCCCCGAGGGCGGCACCATAGACGAAAAAGTGGAGATGGCTGCGAGGCTTGTCCCTACCGGAAGCCAGCTGGAATGGCAGCAACTCGAGATGACCGCATTCCTCCATTTCGGGATGAACACCTTCACAGGACAGGAATGGGGCAGCGGACAGGAAGATCCCGCACTTTTCAATCCTACGGATTTCGATGCGGACCAGTGGATCCGCACACTCAGCCGGGCCGGCTTCAGAATGGCCCTGCTCACCGCGAAACATCACGACGGATTCTGCCTCTGGCCGACCGCGACCACCACGCACTCCGTAGCCTCGTCGCCCTGGAAAGACGGTAAGGGGGACATAGTGAGGGAGGTGCGCGACGCCTGCGAAAAGTACGGAATGAAGTTCGGAGTCTATCTCTCGCCCTGGGACCGTCACGCGCCCTGCTACGGGA
The DNA here is from genome assembly GCA_963656985.1 of Bulleidia sp. Classification (GTDB taxonomy): domain Bacteria; phylum Bacteroidota; class Bacteroidia; order Bacteroidales; family UBA932; genus Cryptobacteroides. The sequence continues at coordinate 1,584 of CAVKLO010000008.1, forward strand.
ATTCCCCCGAGTACAACAAATATTTCATAGCCCAGCTTACCGAGCTTCTCACCGACTACGGGAAAATAGATGAAATCTGGTTCGACGGCGCGAACGGCGAGGGCCCGGACGGCCGCAAGCAGGTGTACGATTGGGAAGCCATCTACGCGACCATACGCAAGATTCAGCCGGCCGCCGTAGCGGCCAATATGGGCGATGACGCCCGCTGGGTGGGCAACGAAAGCGGGATGGGCCGGGAGACTGAGTGGAGCGCGACCGTATTCGCCCCGGACGCGCAGGGACGAGGCGCGGAGATAAACAAGGAGCTCGGAATCAATTCCCAGTCCGAGGATCTCGGCAGCAGAACTATGCTGGAGAAGGCCGGAGAACTGTTCTGGTATCCGTCGGAGGTCGATGTATCCATCCGTCCGGGCTGGTTCTACCACGCGGAACAGGACTCGCAGGTCAAGAGCCTGAAAGACCTCGCGGACATCTACTACCAGTCGGTGGGCTGCAACTCGGTGCTCCTGCTGAACATTCCGCCGGACCGCAGGGGACATATCCACGAGGCCGATTCCGTCAGACTCGCTGAGTTCGCCGGATACCTTGAGGAGACTTTCGGGACTGACTTCGTACAGGACGGGAATGCCCTGTGGAACGCCAGGTCGGGGGATGTACGCGAGTACAAGCTCAGGGAAGCGGTGCCTATAAACGTCCTTATGCTTCAGGAGGACATCAGCAGAGGCCAGAGAGTGGAGTCGTTCATCGTGGAGGGGCTCAAGGACGGAGTCTGGACTAAACTCTGCGAGGGGACTACCATCGGTCACAAACGCCTGCTGCGCATTCCCGACGCCGAAGTTTCCGCTCTGCGCGTACACATTCTCAGCGCGCGCAGCACAGCACACATCAGCCGGATCGGAGCTTTCCGGGAAGGAGGCATATGATTGGACGGAAAAACCTGCCTTGCGGCAGGTTTTTTCCGTCAATCAGTTCACCACTATCTCGTCGATGAAGATGAATGCGTGGGCGGGATTCACCGTGTCGCGGACTGCCCGGTAGCGGATGTACCGCGCCTTGGCGTTGACCACGGTGCCCAGGGTGTTCAGCAGCGCCCAGGAGTCCGTGTCCGGATGCTCCGAGAGGCAGACCACCGGCTCGCTGAAGTTCTCGCCGTCCTCAGAGAAGGAAACCTCCGTGCGGACAGGGAAGCCCACACCGGCGGAAGTGTGCGAAAGGAAGGTGGCTCCCACATAGTGGATGTCCTTAACGGACCCGAGGTCGAGGGTGACGTCCACATCGCAGAGATAGCCCTGCCAGAGCAGGTCCTTGTAGAACCAGCCGCCGAGCTGGCCGTCCACCAGAGCATTGTCCCCGCCCGCCGGGTAGCCCCGGTTATAGCGGCAGCGGCCGTTGAACGTGAGCTGCGCTCCGACCGCAAGATGCTCCAGAGGCTGGAGCGACTCGGGCCTGCGGCCGATTTCACCCCTAAGCTCGAACGGGTTGTAACCCTGTGAGCGCAGCAGGTCCGCAAGCGCTATGGCCCTCCCCCGGAAATCCGCATAATCCTTGTTTTCAGCCGGACTCCAACCGATTTCCGCTATGGCGAATGCCCGAGGATACATCATATATTCCATCTGGGCGGCGGTAGGGATGTATTCCGACCACAGATTGGCCTGAAGGCCGAGAATATGGCTATGCGCCGCATCGGAGAGTCCCTCCGGCACAGGCTCGAACGAGTATGCGCGCTCGAGGCTCGTGTAACCGCTGAACGCCTTCGGCTGCGAGTACGGAGCGTCCTGGGCCGAATCGAAGTAACAGTGGCTGCCGGGCGACATCACGACGTCGTGTCCCAGCTCTGCCGCCTTGCGCCCGCCTTCAGTGCCGCGCCACGACATCACCGCCGCGCCCTCCGGAAGTCCCCCCTGGAGAATCTCGTCCCAGCCGATGGCGCGGCGTCCATTTTCCGCGAGGAAGTTCACGAAGTGCCCGATCATATGACTCTGCAGCTCGTCCACGTCCTTCAGTCCGTGCTCGTGCATAAGATGCTGACAGGCGGGGCAATCTTTCCAGTTCGTCTTGGCCGCCTCGTCTCCTCCGATATGGATGTATCGGCTCGGGAAGAGTTCGATGACCTCGCTCAGAATCGCCTCGTACATAGGATAGACTCCGGAGTTGCCGGGGCAGAGGTCGCCGCCCGGCTGCGCCTTCGTTCCGTCCGGCTTCAGGCAGGAGAGTTCGGGGTAGGCCGCGAGCACTTCTCCCGAGTGCGCGGGAATCTCGATTTCGGGGATTATCTCTATGTATCTGTCTGCTGCGTAGGCTACTATCTCGCGAACATCGTCCTTCGTCAGATAACCTCCTCGCGCCTCGGGAGAACCCTCCGCGGAATAGCGGTGGCCGCCGCTGCGCCACTCCTCATAGGTCGCGCCCTCTCTCCAGGCGGCCCGCGAAGTCAGCTCCGGATACGAATCTATCTGTATGCGCCAGCCCGCATCGTCCGTCAGATGCAGATGAAGCGTACTCATCTTCAGCTGCGCCATCGCATCCAGCTGCTTGAGAATGAAGTCCTTGTCGCGGAAATTGCGCGAAATGTCGAGCATCAGCCCGCGATGGCGGAAACGCGGATAGTCGAGAATCGAGCACTGCTCCAGCGTCCCGTCGCAGGCGAGCATCTGCTGCAGAGTCGTGCGGGCGCGGAACACCCCCTTCTGCGTAAGAGCATAAATGTCAATGCCTTTCTTTCCCACCACGAGCCTGTACGCCTCTTCGCGGGCGAAGTCCGGAAGATTCAGGGCGTCGAGATCTTTCGTCAGCCGCCTGTCAGCCGGATGCACCCGTACATCGCTTCCGTCCGCCGCCGGAGTGTAGGTTCCGGTCCCGAGTTCCACTTTCACCGGAACGGGTATCAGCACTTCGGGGCCTGCGGCCAATGCCGCCCCGCCCGTCATAAAGCATAGCGCCGCCGCTACGCACATCATTTTCAGGATTCTCATATCATTCGAATGTTTTGCCGCAAAAATGGGGATAATTATTGTCTTCTCAAAAAGCAGATGAAGCCGCGTCGTCATAATATGAGGATTCCGGTGCATTTTCGCTACCTTTGCGCCCGTATGACATTCGATGAAGAAGTAGTGGTTCTGAACGGCACCCGGGCAAGAGACGGTCTGGAGGTACTGCATTGTCTGGGACGAAGTACCGGACGGCGCAGCTTCCTGCTGCGTGTCGGGAAGAGCAGCCGGATGGCGCTGCTTCTGCCGTTCAGCCTTCTGGAGATTTCCGTCACCGAAAATCCCCGTTCAGAGTTGTGGAGTGCGAAGCCCGTAGGGCTGAAACATCCCCTCGCGGGTGTCCGGGGAGACATCAGAAAGAATACGATGACCCTCTTTATGGCGGAACTCATATACCGCACCGTGAAGGACGGCTCCGCCGAGGAAGGGCTGTACGACTGGTGCGAGGGGCAGATTCTGACTCTGGACGCCCTGCAGACGGACTACAGCAACTTTCCTCTGTATTTCCTGCTGTCATTCTGCTCGGCTCTGGGATTCAGGCCTTCGGCAAAGGATATGCTGCCCTTCTCCGGAGAGCATCAGGCCGCTCTGGAGCGTCTTATGCGCTCGGACCTCCCCTCGGCGATGCTTCTTCCCCTGTCGGGCAGCGTCCGTAACGGCATAGCCTCCTCCATAGTCCGTTATCTGGAATACCACACCGAATCGTCCATCCACCTCCGCTCCCTCGGAGTGCTCAGGGAGTTCTATTCGGAATGAAGCGGAGAGAACACGGAGGTGGAACAGTTTCCCGGATACCCGATGAAGCCGCTTTCCGTCGCTGCGGAATGCCCCGGACACAAAAAAACTCGATTTCCTTTACGTGTACCCCTGTCTTTTTGCGTATATATGACAGCCACGGATGAAAAAGAATGAAGTCTAAGCGCACACATCTTAGCGACAGCCAGCTGGTCAGCTGCATAAAAGCAGGTGATATCCAGGCGTTTGAAGAATTATTCAGACGCTATTATCCGCTTATCTGCACCTTTGCCCGGAGGCTGCTGAAGGATGACCAGGCGGCACGCGACTTCACTCAGGATACTTTCATCCGCTGCTGGATATGGCGCAGCAAACTTGACCCGGAGAAATCCGTCAGGAATCTGCTCTACACTATGGTCAGGAACAAGTGTCTGGACTATCTGAGACTTCGCAGACCCGAAATCTGCACCCTCGCCAATATATCGGGGGTCGAGATTCAGGACAGTGGGAGCTGTGAGGATATGATGAATCTCCGCGAGACTGCGGAAAGAATCGACCGGGGAGTGGAAGCCCTCCCGGACCAGAGACAGACAGTTTTCAGAATGAGCCGCTATATGCACCTGACGAATCGGGAAATAGCCGACTGCCTCAACATTTCCGTCCGTACTGTGGAGAAGCATATCCAGCTGGCGCTCAAGAGCTTGAAAAATAATACGACAGTCTCATAGCGCAAGATGGAAAAGAATGAGCTTCACGATTATCTGCTCGGGAACTGCAGCAGGGAGGAGGCACTGAAGGTGCAGATGATGCTGAGCCGCGAAGGCGATGCATCCGAGATAGTCCGCGCTCTCGATGAAGAGTTCGGGAGAATGTCCGCAGATGAGGATATCGACACGGCATCCGCATTGGACGAAGTCAAATCCAGACTCGGATTCAAGTCGCGCCGGCGTGCGTTCTTGAGGGTCCTGAAGACGATGGAACTCGTGGCGGCGGCGGCAGCCATCCCGCTGGCGGTAACACTCGCGCTGAACATCGGTTCCCGCCAGGAAAACCCCTGGCACGAACTCAACGTGGCTCCGGGCCGGACAGACTCTCTCCGTCTTTCTGACGGCAGCCTCCTGATTCTCAACGGAGGGACACGGGTGACCTACCCCGAAAAGTTCGAAGGCGACTCCAGAACCATATTCCTGGACGGGGAAGTCCTCGCGGACATCGCTTCCGACAAGGAAACTCCTTTCGAAATACGGAGCGGGAATACTACCGTTAAAGTTTACGGAACCCGCTTCGACTTCACGGCCTACAGGCAGTCCGAATGTGTGGAGCTGCTTCTGATAGATGGATCCGTGGCATTCAATGCGGTAAAGGATTCTTCCGAACGGTCGCTTCGTCTCAGTCCGGGCGACGCCCTGCATTATTATCGCAAGACCGGCCAGATAAACATAGACAAATTCGCCCAGGACTCCTACGAGTCTTTCGCACACGGGAAGTCCGTCCATTTCTTCAATCTGAATATGAGGGACATAGCGAATTATCTCGAAAAAACATTCGGAACCTCGATCATCATAAAGGACAACGATATCGCCTCGATGCACTTCTACGGCTACTTCACGAACGGCGAAGGCGTGGATGAAATCCTCGACTGTCTGAATGTCGATGGCAATATGAAGATCGAGCGTTATGACGATACCGTCTATCTCTCGCTGAGGTAAGGCGAGAACCGCGAAAACAATAACACCAATTTCAACAATAACCGATATGAAGAAAAAAGCATTTCTGATGCTGCTCGGCATTGCCGTAGGCTTCAATGTCTTCGCCCAGGGCATAGACTTGAAACTCGGCAGAGCGAGCGTGCAGGAAGCCATTACGGAACTGAACCGTAGTGCAAATTATTCCATCGTCGTTAATTCGAACGACGTGGACCTCTCCCGTAAAGTGGATATCGATGTAAAGAACGCGACCATCGAGACCGTGCTCGACAGAATATTCGAGGGGCAGAAGGTCAGCTATGTCATCAACGGCCGCAAGATTGCCGTCACATCCGATAAATCCGACTCCCGCACTGCTCAGACCGTGTATGAACCCGTAGTCGTCAAGGGGCGGATTCTGGACAGGCAGGGGCTTCCGATAATCGGGGCCAGCGTCTCGGAGAAAGGAGCCGCACAGATTAACGGCGCGGTCACGGACCTCGACGGCAATTTCACGATCACGGTGCGCCAGGGTGCGCAGCTTGAGGTCTCCTGCGTGGGATACCTGTCGCAGGTCATCAAGTCGGGCGACGGCAGCGGGGCGCTTCTCGTAGTGCTTCCCGATGATGTCGAGCTCCTCGACGAGGCCGTGGTTATGGGTTACGGCAGCCAGCGCAAGAAGCTGATTACCGGCTCCACCGTCAAGGTCGGCGGAGACAAGCTTGTCTCCACCAATTCCGTGGACGCTTTCGGAGCCCTTCAGAGTCAGGCAGCAGGTGTGAACATCACGTCCAATTCCGGTCAGCCTGGCGAGAGCTACAAGGTGACCATCAGAGGTATGGGTACCATAAGCGATACTGAACCGCTCTACGTAATCGACGGAGTGCCCGGCGGTTCCATCACCGCCCTTTCTCCAAACGACATCGAGTCGATAGATGTGCTCAAGGATGCCGCCTCCAGCGCGATCTACGGAGCGCGGGCAGCGAACGGCGTAATCATCGTGACCACCAAGCAGGGCCAGGCCGGCAAGGTGCAGGTGACTTACGACGGCTACCACGGCATCCAGAATCCGAACACCAACGGCGTGACCCCTCTGAATGCGAAACAGTATATGGAGATAATCAACAAGGCTTATGAAATCCAGGGTACGTCCGGCTATGATTTCGCTTCTCTGATTCCGAATCACTACGACAAGATAATGTCGGGACAGTGGAACGGCACGAACTGGCTTGAAGAGGCCACCGTCCACAATGCTCCTATGACGAACCAGTCCGTGAACATCACCGGCGGTACAGACCTCTCGCGCTTCGCCCTCGGCTTCTCATACTTCAAGCAGGACGGTACCATCGGATATCCGGCCAGTCCGAAGTATGACAGATACACGGTCAGGATGAACTCCGACTATTCGCTCTGGAAGAAAAGCGGAAGGGACATACTGAAATTCGGAGAGAACGCGATGTTCACCATCACCGACAAATCCGGCATCGCCATAGGCAACAACTACTACAATTCCATACGCGACCTGCTCACCAGCTGTCCTCTGCTCCCGGCGTATAACAGCGAGGGCGGGCTCTACGTCTACAGCGATATGGTCGCCGACAACTGGGATTTCAACCAGGACTTCAAGAACCCTCTCGCCGCTCTCAAATACGACCACGGCAACAACACTACCCGAGGCTACCGCCTGCAGAGCAATTTCTTTCTGGAACTCTCCCCTATGAAGGGCCTGACGTTCAAGTCCAGCGCCGGATGGCAGCTGTACACTTCCGATTACCGCAAATACGTTCCCGCATACGTCCTCAGCGCGAACAATTCGAACGAGAACGACGACATCACGCAGCGCAAGAACCACAGCACAAGGTGGAGCTGGGAGAACACGGCGAATTTCGTGAAGAGCCTCGGTTCCCACAACTTCGACCTTCTCCTCGGACAGTCCGTCGAGAAATGGGGTTACGGCAGCTCTCTCGAAGTGAAGAACTCCAATTCCCTCTTCCCGGATTCGTTCAAGCACGCCTATATAGGCAATACCCAGGGACTCGACGCCGCAAACACATCCATCGGCGGAACTCCGAATACTCAGGGCGCGCTCGCATCCTTCTTCGGCCGCGTCAACTACAACTATGCCGAAACCTATATGCTCTCGGCAGTAGTCCGCGCCGACGGTTCATCTAACTTTATGAGGGGCAAGAGATGGGGAATCTTCCCTTCGGTATCCGCAGGATGGGTGGTCACGAACGAAGACTTTATGTCCTGGTCCGGGAGCTGGATGAGCTTCTTCAAGCTCCGCGGCTCCTGGGGACAGAACGGAAACTGCAACATAGACAATTTCCACTATCTCGCGACCATCGCCTTCGACGCTCCATATTATTTCAGCGACAAGAACAACCCTTCCACAGGCGCCTATCCGGATATCCTCCGCAATCAGGACGTGAAGTGGGAAACTTCCGAGCAGCTTGACTTCGGTTTCGACGCAAGACTCCTGCGCAGCCGTATGAGCATAGCTTTCGACTGGTACAACAAAACTACCAAGGACTGGCTCGTTGTGGCTCCTACGCTGCTGAGCTATGGTACCGGAGCTCCATACATCAACGGAGGCGACATCCGTAACAGGGGCTACGAAATTCAGCTCAGCTGGAACGACAGCATAGGAAACGACTTCAGCTACGGCGCGTCCCTGTCTTTCAGCCACAACAGCAACAAAGTCACCAAACTGGCCAATTCCGAGGGCATAATCCACGGGGACACCAATGTGCTTGCACAGAACACCGACGAACTCTACCGCGTGGAGGTCGGCTATCCGATAGGTTATTTCTGGGGCTATAAAGTGGACGGCATCATCCAGAACGAGGCTGATATGAAAGCCTATCTCGACACCAACTGCGGCGGCAACGCCGCCAATTCCCTGCAGGGCAGCGGCATTCAGCCCGGCGACGCGAAATTCGCGGACGTGGACGGCGACGGAAAGATTACCGTATCGGACAAGACTATGATCGGTGACCCTAATCCGGACTTCAACCTCGGACTTTCCATAAACATAGCCTACAAGGGCTTCGATTTCGCCGTGAACGGCTATGGCGCTTTCGGTCAGCAGATCGCGAAGAGCTACAGACATTTCTCGAACAAACCGGACGAGAATTACACCACGGACGTCTACACCAAATACTGGACAGGCGAAGGCACCACGAACAGATATCCCCGCTTCTCGGACGGCAAGAACGTGAATATGTCCGAGGTTTCCAGCATCTGGATAGAGGACGGAGACTACTTCAAGATATCCAACATCACTCTCGGATATGACCTCAAGCGCGTGCTCAAGTTCCTTCCTGTACAGAAGTTCCGCCTGTACGTGTCCGCACAGAATATGGTCACGTTCACCGGATACTCGGGTATGGATCCGGAAATCGGATATGGCGACGGCAAGAACTGGGCGTCCGGCATCGATGTCGGCAACTATCCGGGCTCCAACGCGTGGATCGGAGGCATCAACATCACATTCTAAAGTATGAACGATATGAAAAAGATTATTTATATAGCTTCAGCGATACTCTGTGTCACGCTGCTCGGGAGCTGCGACAACTTTCTCGACACCGACAGCCTGACGAAAAAGAACACGTCGAACTTCCCCCTGTCGGAGACGGATGCGGAGCAGATGGTCACAGGCATCTATACGGTGATGAACAACAATCTCGAGAATCCTGACCAGGACCCGTTCTTTATGTTCGAACTCGCCGGTGACGACCGTCTCGGCGGCGGAAGCCAGAGCAATATTGCGGCGCAGGCCGCCGACCGCCTTATGTGCAACAAGAAAGATATGCTTCTGGAACTCTGGGACAAGAGATATCAGGGAATTTTCCGTGCGAACAGCGCCCTCGCGTCCATCGGCAATGTCACAGGATGGACTTCAAAGGAGCGCGAGGGTCAGCTCACCGGCGAAATTTACTTCCTGAGGGCCTTCTACTATTTCAATCTCGTGCAGATTTTCGGACAGGTTCCGCTCGTGCTCACTCCCGACGCAGTGAATCTCCCCAAGGCAAGCGCGGACGAGATTTATGCACAGATCGCCTCAGACCTAAAACAGGCCATCACCGTCTCCCCTTCCACGAGGTATCCCGATTTCGGTGAAGGCCACGCCTCCAGATGGGCTGCGGAGGGTATGATGGCCCGGGTATGGCTGTTCTACACGGGTTTCTACAAAAAAACTGAACTTCCTCTCGCCGAAGGCGGCAGCGTAAGTAAAAGCGAGGTGGTGTCCTGGCTCGAGGACTGCATCAGGAATTCCGGCCACGCCCTGGTAAGCGACCAGAGGAATCTCTGGCCTTACACGAATCCTTATACCGCAAAGGATTATGCCTATGCCCGCGACAACGGACTGAACTGGGAGACGGATGAGAATAAGGAGAGTATGTTTGCGGTGAAGATGTCGAATGCGGGGTCTTTCACTACCGGAGAGCAGCGCCATAACCGTATAGTGGAGTACTTCAATGTCCGCAAGGGTAATGCGAAGGCTTTCCCGTTCAACCCTACCGGCTACTCCAACGGCCCTGTAAGCGAGGGTATCTGGAACGACTGGGGCAGCGACCCGGACTATGCGGGAGATTACAGAAGGGTGGGTTCCATCTGCAAGAGAGCCGATGAACTTCCTGAATACACGGGCGACCCGGCAAAGGAAGTCGAGAATACGGACCTCCTCGCGAAGAAATATCTGGGCGTAGGCTGCTATGACAACGGAACTCTCTACGAGTCCTATGCCTATATGTACGGCGGTCTCAACAACAAGCAGACGGGACTTACCCAGTCTCTGGTATGGCTCAGGTTCGCGGATGTGCTCCTTATGCATTCGGAGCTTACTGACGGCAAGGTGATCTACAACGGCAAGAGCGGTATGAACGCCGTCCGCGCAAGAGCCGGGCTTGGCGACCTGGCCTACAGTCTGGAAAACCTGAAGAAGGAGAGACGCTATGAACTCTGTTTCGAGGCCGTAAGATGGAATGACCTCCGCCGCTGGGGCGATGTGGAGGATATCGTGAAGAACCAGACCGGAAACAATATCCTGAACCAGGGAAAGGAGGGCAAGTATTCATTCTCGGCCAGCTTCCCGTTTATGGACAGATACAATGCGACCGGCGGCGGCTTCTTCAAGATTCCGGAAAGCCAGGTGACTCTCTCCGAAGGTGTTCTGGAGCAGAATGCCGGCTGGGGTGACGATGTGAACTTCGCTAAGGGCGACCTCCCTTACTATAAGAAATAGGTCAAAGTCGATTATTGCACGTTTATTTGGTTTACTGTGTTTAGCGACGGGCCGGGCGGTAGTACCGCCCGGCCCTATTTTCTTCATCCATATCCGCCATCCTCCGCGACCTCGACAGAGGAAGCACAATGAGCCGTAGTGTCAGACAGCGGAGTCCTCTCCGACGGCGGCGTTGTAGCACTGGCGGCAGAGCGGCTCGTAAACGTCTTTTTCTCCGAGGACCACGAGCTTGCGGGAGGCGGAGAGGCGGTGCGAGTGGTTCGCGAGGCTGCCGCATTTCACGCAGATGGCGTGGACTTTCTGCACATCCTCGGCTATGGCCATAAGGGCGGGCATCGGGCCGAAAGGCTTCCCGAGATAGTCCGTGTCGAGTCCGGCCACGATGACCCGTACTCCCCTGTTCGCCAGGGTCTGGGCGACTTCCACAAGGCCGGTTCCGAAGAACTGGGCTTCGTCTATGCCGACTACGCGGACATCATCATCGACGGCGAGCATCTCGGAGGCCTCCTTCACCGGCCTGGACTTGATGCTGTGCAGGTCGTGCGACACGACATCCTCCTCAGAGTAGCGGACATCGATGGAGGGCTTGAATATGGCGATTTTCTGGTTTGCGAACTGGGCCCTCTTTATGCGGCGGATGAGTTCTTCGGTCTTGCCGGAAAACATCGAGCCGCAGATGACTTCGATGCAGCCGGATTTGATGGTATTTTCTGAGAACATTTTCTTATTTTTGTGGAATGCTTGTGCAAAGATAAAAGATATTTCGGAATATGGAGAAAGCAGTATGGGATGAAATCCGCTCGGAACTGTCGGCTCTGAAAGAGAGAGTGGCCGCGCTGGAAAAACAAGTGGATGAGTATGAAAAGATTGAGGCGGAAGGGCTGGCTTCGGGCGCTCCGGCGGAAGAACCCGCCCCTGCGGCCGAGGAGGAACCCGCGACTGTAGAAGCCGGTGTCCCGGCAGACCGGATGGTCGAAGAGCCGAGTCCGGCGGCCCCGGAGACGGAGGAGCCGGAAACGACAGGCGAGGAGGCGGGCCGGATGCCCGAAGAAGCAAGCCCCGTGACAGCGGATCCAAGCCCGGCGGCGGAAGACCCCATCCTCACGGGTCCCGCCGACAGTGACCCGATCGACCTCGGAATCGACCTTCCGGACTTCGGTACTGGCATCAGAAGCATAAACGACGTTCAGAGCCGCAAAGTACACAAGCGCCTGCTGGACAGCGGCGCAGCCACTCCGAAATGGAAGACCGACCTGCCGGGGACACCGGTGCGCAACATCATAAGCGCCATCTCCCTGAACGACCGCGTGCTTATGATAAACAAGCTTTTCAGCGAAGACCCGCAGCTCTTCCGGCAGACTCTCGCTGACCTTAACGCTATGGAGAGCTTCGCCGATGCCGAAGACTATGTCAGCGGACATTTCAGCGGGTGGAAAATGGATTCGGAACCGGTTTACAGATTTATGATGGCGGTACGCCGCAAGCTGGACAGGTAAAGCGCACACGGACGATGGCCGGAAAACTCTACATAGTCCCCACCCCCGTGGGCAATCTGGAGGATATGACTTTCAGGGCATTGAAGGTGCTGAAAGAGGTGGACCTCGTACTTGCCGAGGACACCCGCACCAGCTCCGTGCTGCTCAGCCGGTACGACATCCGCACACGCCTTCAGTCACATCACAAGTATAACGAGCACAAGACCGTCGAGCTTATCCGCGACAGAATCGCCTCCGGCCTGGACGTGGCGCTCATAAGCGA